>JBBIVT010000007.1:0-4047 GCA_037439565.1 Acidobacteriota bacterium
TCGACAAAGGACGGCATGCGCTTCATGACGCCTTCAATTCCCTGCTCCTCATTCAAACACGGGATGATGACGGTGATCGTTTGTTCCTTGTACATTCGCCGACTTTTCAGGATACATCGTAATCAGGAGAGGCTATGATTGTTCTATGAAATGGATGTTTTTGCTGGCGGCGGCGGCCGCGGTTCAGGCGGTGGCCGCGGACCGTCCGGAGTTGGCGGGAATCAAGACCGTGTACCTGCTGCCGATGACCTCATCCCTCGATCAATTCCTGGCCGTGCGCCTTACCAAGGGCGGCGCGCTCCAGGTGGTGACCGATCCGAACCTGGCCGATGCGGTCATCTGCGATTCCATCGGCGCCGGCCTCGAGGATAAATTGAACTCGATGTACGGAGAAAAGAAGCAGGCCGACAAGGATAAAGATAAGGACAAGGACCAATCCCAACCGTCGTTCGCCGGACCCATGGGTGGCGCGGGCCGCAGCAAGGGCGCGGTGTTTCTCATCGACCGCAAAACGCGCAGCGTGATTTGGAGCGACTACGTGCGTCCGAAGAGCGCGCAACCGGAAGAGATGAATCGCGTAGCCGACAAGATCGCTACCCAACTGGAAAAGGAAAAAAGGGGCAAGCAGGAGAAGTGACGGAGCGCTTTGAAAGGGCCCTGGTGCATGCGGCCCGCCTGCATCGGGACCAGCGGCGCAAGGGGCACGGCATTCCGTATATCTCCCATCTGCTGGCAGTGTGCGCGTTGACCGTGGAACATGGTGGCGACGAGGACGAAGCCATCGCCGCGCTGCTGCATGACGCCATTGAGGATCAGGGCGGCCCGGTCGCGCGCGCCGGAATTCTGCGCGAGTTCGGCCCGCGTGTCACCGCGATTGTAGACGGATGTACCGACTCGCTGGGCGTCCCCAAGGCTCCGTGGCGCGCCCGCAAGGAAGAGCACATTCACCACCTGCGCCGCGCTTCGAGGTCCGTGCGCCTGGTGGTCGCCTGCGACAAACTGCACAACGCGCGGACACTGGTGATGGACTATCGCATCATGGGCGAGGACCTGTGGCCCCGGTTCAGGGGCGGCCGCGAGGGTACGCTTTGGTATTACCGTGCCATTTCCGATCTGCTCCGCGGAGCCGAGGTGAATCCTCTCACCGACGAACTGGAACGCACAGTTATCGAACTGGAGCGCCTCGCATCCGCCTGATCTCCGCGCGATAGCAGTCCACCAGCCGCTCCGTCATCGCGCGCATGTCGCGCGTGGCCACCACGTTCGCGCGCGCGCGCTCCGCCATCTGTGCCGCTGCTTCTGGATCGCCCAGCAGCTTGACGATGTGATTGGCAAACGAAGAGGCATCGTCGGCGAGCGCACACAGGTCGCCATCGTTATCCGCTAGTCCTTCCGCGCCGAGGCGCGTCGACACCACGGGGATGCCCGCGGCAAACGCTTCCAGGAGTTTCACCCGTACGCCGGAGCCGCTCAGGATGGGGCAGACGAACAGTGCGTAGCGTTTTAGCGGCTCTCGTACGTCATCCACGAAGCCGATCAGGTCGATCGCTTCGGCGTCCGGCAGCGAATGCCGGGGTGGCGGATCGGAGCCGATCACCACCAGGCGCGCCTGCGGCTCGGCTGCGCGGACCTTGGGAAAAACGTCGCGCAGAAACCAGGTGAGCGCCTCCTGATTCGGCAGATGGCGGAAGCTCCCCAGGAACAGCAGCGTGAAGGGCTCCCGGTTGCGGGGCGAAAACCCGTACAGCGACGTGTCGATGCCGGCGCGGTAACCGTCGTCGATCCGGTCCTTCAGAGCCGGGAGGAATGACGCGATATATTCCTTGTTATCGCGGCTGCAAACCTGGATGCGGTCGGGAGCAGTCAGCATCTTCAGTTCATAGCGAAGGGCGCGGAGATATTCCCAGCGGGCTTGCAGCTTCTCCATGGTGTTGGTGATGAAGGGCAGCCGTCTGGCGATGGACTGGAAATAAACGTCGTGTTCGAACAGGATACTTGGAATCCGCCGAAAGCGGCCCGCGTACTGGCCCAGCACCGTGTACTCCAGTTGCAGCACGTCGATCCGGCGCGTGTAGATCTGGCGGTGAATCAGCCAGGCGAGATCGGCGTTGCGAAATTCCCGCACTGCATGCGGTTCGGTGGACCCGAATGCTTTTTGGCGGCCTTCCATGCGGACGATATATTCGGTGGATGCGCAGATGCCATCGAGTTCGTCGTGCGCCGGGCGCTGGTGGCCGTAGTCGAGCAGGACGATGGCGTGCAGCTCGCACAGGCGCGCCAGTTCCCGGACCGTCTGATACATGAAGACTGCGCCCCCATGCACCGGAGGACAGATCGGATAAGGGGAAACAAACAGCACCCGCAACTTGTCGCTGGTAAGGTCCGGGAATGTGTCCCGAAAGTAGCCGCCCAAGGGCCTTTTGAACGCTTCGGTATCGGTGACCACGGCAAGTCTGCGGGCGCGAAACCGGGACACAAAGGTCCCTGGAAGCTGAATCGCCGCGCGCGCAATGCCGGCAAAGCTGGAGCGCTCGGGAGAATCGCCAAACAACCAACTGATCGCGGCGCCGGACCAGACGTAGACGAAATGCTCTAAGAGCCGGTTCCATTCGTGGATATTTTTCCACGTGAACAATAAGAAGTTTTTCTTGAGAACGCCTTGGATGTAGTCATCGCTGAACGTCTTTCCGATGGTGCCGCGATGCTCGTGATAGACCACGCTGGCCGGTTGATACATGGTCTTCCAGCCTCGCTTCCAGGCCAGATAGCCGAGGTCGGTGTCCTCTAAATAGAAAGGCGCAAGGATTTCGTCGAATCCGCCGAGTTCAAGGAATTTGGAGCGGTCATACGCGCACGATCCGCCGCCACCATACGCGCATGGATACAGTTGGGTTATCTTTTCGTCATTGCGATGCCGCACCCGCAGCATGCCCTGCGCCCACCAACATTCGGTGAGGCCCGTTTCCTGGCGGAACTTTGCCGCGTCGGAGAAAAAAATCTGGCAGGAGACGGAGAAGACCTTTTCGTCCGAGAAGCCGTCGAGCAGAGGTTGAAGAAAATCCGGTTCGACGCGCATGTCGCTGTTGAGCAGCAGGACGATGTCGTTCGATGCGGCGCGAAAGCCTGCGTTGGATCCACCGCCGAATCCGAGATTATTTTTTAACCTCAGCAGGCGAACGCTGGGAAAGCTTTGTTCCACGAAAGCCGCGCTGCCGTCCGTGGATCCGTTATCGACGACAATCACTTCACTGCCCGGGTGGTGTTCAATGGAAGCAACTACCGAAGGCAGATACTTTTCGAGCAGATCGCGGCCATTCCAGTTGGGGATGACGATGCTGGCTTTCGTCGCGCCGGGATGGTTTTCGGGCGGGAGCTTTTTGCGCGGCGCGAGTATGGCTGCAAGGTCCGCGAGCGAGACGGCGATCGCCGCGGTGAACAGGAAGATCGGAGAGAGAAGCGCCAGGGGTAATCCGCGGAGAATCCGCCATAGGGCGGCGAGCGCTTTGCGCATCAGCCGGACTCTCCGTTGATCTTCGGGCCGAGGCCAAGAGTGCGGCCCAGTTTGACCCAGCGCGAATCTGCGGTCATCTTCAAGTGTGCCGTGGCGCGGCTCAGCCTTGCGTTCAGATCCTGGGCCCAGGCCGTGCGCTCGACGACGGTGGATTCGGCCCGATCCAGAAGTTTTACCGTTTCCGCGAGTTCATCGCATTTCCTCTGCAGCGCCGCGGAGGTTTCGAGCGCCCATTCGGTCTTGTGGCGGTGCTCGAGTTCGAGGTCGTCGAGGGCGCGCTGGTATGCGGCGGCCATTTCCATGCCCTTGGTCTGCTCGGCTTGGACCATGTGCTGAAGGTCGGCGACGCGCTGCAGCGCCGCGTTGTGGTCGCGATCCAGTTGGAGGGCCCAATGGTTCTGCCGCTCCAGATGCCGCTCCAGTTCGGCTTGCGATTCCATGAGGTGCTGGCGCTCCGCCGTGACTTGAGCGAGCCAGGCTTTATTCTTCGAGAGTTCTTCCTGGAGAAGATGGATGTGCTGTTCACGTTCCCGCAA
>JBBIVT010000007.1:4147-29375 GCA_037439565.1 Acidobacteriota bacterium
TGCGCGTGGAAGGGGTTCGGCCCTTCGCTCGCCCGGGACTCCCCGTAGTAAAGCGTATTCGGCGTTGATACGAGAAAGACTCCGCTCGGATGAAGTAGCCGGCGGGCCTCGCTCAACAGCTCACGCCAATTTTCCAGATGCTCGATCACCTCAAACGCGGTGATCAGGTCGAAGGAAGCAGCAGGAAAAGGGAGCGCGGTGGCGGATGCCGGGAGGTACGTCGCGTTCGGGAGCGGGTAATGCTGCCGGGCGTAGGAAATGGCATCGGGAGCAAGATCGACGCCCGTCGCGTGCTGCGCGCGCTGAGCCAGTTCCGCCGTGCCGTATCCGGCTCCGCAACCGATGTCGAGCACCCGGGCGTTCGAGGCGAGCCGCGCGGCGTAGGCGTAGCGCGCCAGATGCTCAGCCCAGAGGTCGTCGTTCACCTGACCGGGGATGACTCGCTCTCCCGTGAACTCGCTCACGGAATCGGCACTCCTGCACTAATTTTGGCGTTCACCTCAACCCGGCATCGGAAGTGGAGTTGGCCGTACACGGGGCCGTCGGAGGGGTCCATTTGCAGAGCCAGCGCGTTGTCGATCCAGTCGCAGATGGCGTAGTGCTCCAGCGTGCCGTCGGCAATCGCAGGAGAGAAGGAAAACGACGAAGGATAGAGCGTGGGCAGGTCGAGGTAAAAGTCGACCGTGCAGATCTCGCCAGCAGCCATTGGCGGAAGCGCGTGGCGCTCCCGGGCAGTGTTGGTGCCGGCAAAATCCACACCCAGATGATTGCGGAACATGAACCCGGCGATCGGTCTGTCCAGGTTTGCCTTAGCGCGGAAGCTGAGTCTTACTACAACTGTAGAATTAGACTGTAGTGATTGGAGTTTTTGGCCATTCTCATCGCGAACCGCAATGCCCAGGATTTCGGCGCGGCCGTCACCGAAGCGGTGGTCGATATTAGGAATGCGGTCTTCGATCTCTTCTGGTGCTACTCTCGGCGCCGGTGGGTGGACAAGGGCGTCGTGAGCGAGATATCGCGCGTCTTTTTCCACCATGGCTGCGAGATACTGCGTGACAATTTGATCCGCTTTCCCGATGCCGCGGACTTCGCCGTGGTCCAACCAGACGGCGCGGTCGCCGAGCGCCCGGATGTCGCCGGTGGCGTGGGAGACGAACAGAATCGTGATCCCGCGGGAGCGGAGTTCGTGCACTTTGCGCATGCAGCGTTGACGGAAATAGACGTCACCGACGGCCAGGGCCTCGTCTACAAGGAGGATTTCAGGGTCCACGTGAATGGCGACGGCGAACGCCAAACGGACAATCATGCCGCTTGAATATGTTTTGACGGGTTGATGGATAAAATCGCCAATTTCCGCGAATTCAGCGATCTCTGCGAAGCGCCGGTCCATTTCCTTGTTGGAAAAGCCCAGAATAGCACCGTTCAGATAAACATTGTCCCGGCCGGAAAACTCCGGATTGAAGCCCGAGCCCAGCTCGAGCAGGGCAGCAACGCGTCCGTTCACGGATAAGGTGCCGGAGGTGGGCTCTAGCACGCCGGCGCAGATCTGCAGGAGCGTACTCTTGCCGGAGCCATTCTCGCCGACCACGCAAAATGTCTCGCCTCGATGGACCTCGAAGCTGACATCCCGCAAGGCCCAATAATCCTCATGAAATCGCCGCTGGTTAAACGTGGCCAGTTCCTTCAGGCGGTCCCCCGGCGCGGCGTATATGGAGTAACTTTTGGAGACGCGCGAGAATTCGACGGCGGTACTTGGCACTATAAGAATTGTAGACCAGAGTGTGCGATACAGCTACCTACTTGACAGGCGGCCCCGCTGTTCATACGCTGGTAGGAGCGCCGGCGTAGCTCAGTTGGTTAGAGCGACGGTCTCATAATCCGTAGGTAGCAGGTTCGAATCCCGCCGCCGGCACCACTTCTAGCTTGTTCCCGTCATGTGTTGGAATAGACGGTCCAACTCTGCCTGCGAATAGTATTCAATCTCAATGCGGCCGCGTTGTTCACTGAGTTCGATAATGCGTACGCGGGTACCGAGCACCCTTTCTAACTCTTCGATCGCCGCCTTCACGTTGGGATCAACGGTTTGCTCGCGGCGATGACCCGACCCTTCTCGAGGCCGATCAGAGGTCAACTCCTGAACAAGGGCCTCCACCTGGCGGACAGAGAGGTTCTGCGCGGCAGCTTTTTCAGCGATTTGAATCTGTGTCGCGGCGTCGGATAGGCCTAGAATTGCTCGGGCATGGCCCATGCTAAGGCGATGCTCGGCGAGGAGGAGTTGGACCTCCTTGGGCAGCTTCAGCAGGCGCACCGTATTCGTGACGGACGTCCGGTCCTTCCCGGTCCTCCGGCCGATCTCCTCATGGGAAAGCCCCAGCTCGCGGCTGAGCCTTTCGTAGGCGTGTGCCGTTTCGATGGGATTCAGGTCCTCACGTTGAATATTCTCGATGAGGGCGAGCTCCAACATTTGCGGCTCGCTGACATCCTGGACAACAACCGGGACCTCGGCGACTCCAGCCAACTTGGCGGCGCGCCAGCGTCGCTCTCCGGCCACGATCTGGTAGGCACCGTCGTGCTGCCGGACAACGATGGGCTGAATGATGCCGTTGGCCCGAATCGAGGCCGCCAGTTCTTCCAGTTTGTCCGCCTGGAAAACGGTGCGGGGTTGCATCGGGTTGGCGTGAATACTGGCCAATGGGAGGCGCTGAGGCCCACCTAGAGACTTCTGTTCCTTTGCAGGTGCAGCCGCGGCAGCCTGAGGCGACGGGGTTCGCGCGGGCAGGAGCGCGGATAGGCCTTTACCCAGCACTTTGCGTTGTTTGTCGGTTCCGCTGCTCATTTTCTAGGATCTCCTTCGCCAATTTGATGTAGCTCTCCGCGCCCTTCGAGCGCGGGTCGTACATCAGGATAGGCTTGCCGTAACTAGGGGCCTCCGCCAGGCGTATGCTGCGGGGTATCACAGTACCAAGGACGTCATTCTGGAAAAAATCCTTCAAATCATCGGCGACTTGACGGGCCAGGTTCGTACGGTCATCGTACATCGTCAACAGGATTCCCTCGATGCCAAGAGGGTGGGAAAAAGCCTCGCGGACCTTGTCTATGGTGTCCATCAACTGGGAAATACCCTCTAAGGCGAAGAATTCACATTGGATAGGAATCAACACAGATTCCGCGGCAACCAGGGCATTTAGCGTGAGCAGATCGAGTGCGGGCGGGCAATCGATGAGAATGTAGTTGTAGTCGCCCTTTACTTGCGCCAGAATCGCGCGGAGGCGGTGCTCCCTTTCGGGAATGTCCACTAACTCAAGGTTCGCAGCAACAAGATTCTTATCAGCAGGAACAATGTCGAGACCCTCGCACTCTGTCTTCAAGATAGTGTTCCGAATTTCCATTCCACCTAGAAGTGCGTTGTAGATCGTCGGATTCTCAGCGTTTTTCTCAATCCCAAGTCCACTGGTCGAGTTTCCCTGCGGGTCAAAGTCCACCAGCAGCACCTTTAGGTCGTTCGCAGCGAGAGAGGCCCCCAAATTGATAGACGTGGTGGTTTTGCCAACCCCACCCTTCTGATTCGTAACTGCAATGATCTTACCCACAACGCTCCGATCTTATCATGACTTTAAGGAGTTCCACGTGGAACTTCGACCTCAGGTTCCACGTGGAACAAGACTCGACGTGTACCCCATGGAAGGGCCGTCTGACTACCGAAACCCAGTTTGGTAGCATCATCCTCACCGAGGAGAAGCGCCAGACGATCCGAAAGTCTCAACTCCAGCACGTCTGCGGGACTGACGGCGCGAGAGATGGTCCAATCAAAACGATCTGTGACTTCCTCTCCCCGTGCCGCGACGACGGACACATTCCCGAGATCCCGAGATGCCTCTCTCAAAAACACGGCCTTTCGCTGGTGCGACTCAACCAGGGTTACGTGACATTCCGGCCGCAGGATCGCGACAGGCAACCCAGGAAACCCCGCGCCGGAGCCGACATCCACGACGCGAAGCTGCCCGGCAGGGAGAAATCGACCCAGAAATAGCGATTCACAGTAGTGGAACCGGACGGAGTCCACTTCACTCAGGATGCGGGTAAGATTGAGACGCGCATTCCAGCGCCCCAGCAGATCGTAGTGCGCCTGAAGTTTGCCCAACTGGTCTTCAGATAATTGCCCGAATGGAGCAAACTCACGAGCAAGCAGTTCTCGGAACATCTCAATTAAGATTGAGCGATCGTCAAATACACGTCAAGCACCGCAACCGCCGCAGGAGTGACTCCCGGGATGCGGCTCGCTTGCCCAAGCGTCTCCGGGCGCACTCTGGTGAGTTTCTCGCAAACCTCCCGCGAAAGCCCGGGAATATCGCGATAGGCGAAATCTCCCGGTATCCTGCGCCCACTCGCGCCACGCAGGCGCGAGACCTGACGCTCCTGCTGGGCGATGTATCCTGAGTACTTTAACTCCGTCTCGACGCTCGTCAAGACGCTCTGGCGAATCTCTTCCCCCAACATCCTTTCAATGGCTGGACGCAACATCCCGATGTTTGCCTCAGGTCGCCGAATCCAGTCCCTGAAAAGCGGTCGATTCTCGATCTCTGCCCTCTGGGAATCCATCCACTGCGAGATTCTTCTCTTCTGGTCCTGCTTCGCCTGGAAACTCGCCCACCGTTCCTCGCCCACCAGACCCAGTTTGCGGCCCAACGGTGTCAGCCGCTCATCTGCATTGTCGATCCGAAGGTGAAGCCGGAATTCTGCACGGGACGTAAACATCCGATACGGCTCGTCCGCACCGGAATTAATCAAGTCGTCGATCAGAATTCCCGTGTAACCTTCCGTTCTTGCCAAAATGACAGGCTCAATGCCCCCGACAGAGCAAGCCGCATTCAGCCCTGCCATCAGTCCCTGGCACGCCGCTTCCTCATATCCAGAAGTCCCATTGATCTGGCCGGCAAGGAATAACCCTTTTATTTTCTTTACCTCAAGGGAATGGCGCAACTCTCTTGGATCCACAGCATCGTACTCAATCGCGTATCCTGGCCGCAACATCTCGGCAGACTCCAGCCCCTCCACAGATGCAACCATTCGGGCCTGTACGTCGATCGGCATGCTCGTTGACATGCCGTTGACGTAAATCTCGTAGGTATCCACGCCCTCCGGCTCCAAAAACAGTTGGTGCCTCGCCTTGTCCGGGAATTTCACGATCTTATCTTCGATCGAGGGGCAATACCTTGGGCCAATACCCTCAATCTGGCCACTGTACATGGGTGATCGCTCGATGTTTTCCGCCAGGATTCGATGCGTATCAGAGTTTGTATATGCCACATAACAAGGAACTTGATCCCTACATATCCTACTTGTGAGGAAGGAAAACGGTGTCGGTTCGGCATCACCATGCTGGGGCTCGAAGCGTGACCAATCGATGGTCCGGCCATCCAGGCGCGGCGGAGTTCCCGTCTTAAGCCTCTTCCAATCCAAGCCGAGTGACCTCAACTGGTCTCCCAACAGGTTCGACGGCGCCTCGCCGCTGCGACCGCAATTCACCTTTGCCTCACCGATATGAGCCAGGCCGTTCAAGAATGTCCCTGTGGTTACGATCACTGCATCGCCGGTCAGAACCCGGCCATCCCGAAGATGCACCCCTCTCGCCCGGCCATCCTCTATCGCCAGATATGCGACTTCGGCCTGCAAAATCCGTAGATTCGGCTCATTTTCCAGGATCTCACGCATCCGCAGCCGATACTGCTTCTTGTCGCACTGTGCCCGGGGCGACCAGACTGCCGGACCGCGGCTGGTGTTCAACAATCGGAACTGGATGCCGACGGCATCCGTCAGTTCGCCCATGATGCCGCCGAGCGCGTCGATCTCCCGCACTAAGTGGCCCTTCGCGATGCCGCCCACCGCCGGATTGCAGGACATCTGCGCGATCAGGTCGAGATTCATGGTCACCATCGCGGTTTTCAGACCCAAACGCGCACAAGCGCGAGCCGCCTCGCAACCGGCGTGCCCGGCTCCCACCACGATGACGTCATATTTCGACACGTTCTCCATTTTAGCGCTGAAACAGCGTTAGAATGGCTAAGTCTCTGTGAAAATACTCGTTCTTGGAAGCGGCGGCCGCGAACATGCCATCGCCTGGCGGCTTGCAAAAGAAGGTCACCAGGTTTTCTGTGCGTCCGGCAACCCCGGAACAGCACAGATCGCCACAAACCTGGCCGCAACCGACTATCTCGCCGCAGCGAACTCGATCAACCCGGATTTGACAGTAGTCGGACCGGAGGCGCCGTTGGTTGCCGGCGTCGTGGATCAGTTCCGCGCGGCAGGGCTACCCATCGTCGGCCCGACTCAGCAGGCTGCTCAGTTGGAGGCGAGCAAGATCCACTCCAAGGAATTCATGCAGCGCGTCGGCATCCCGACGGCGCGCTTTGTTCGAGTGGAGCGCATCGCGGACGGCCTGGCGGCTCTTGGCCAGTTTGAATATCCCGTCGTCGTGAAGGCCGATGGCCTCGCTGCTGGGAAGGGCGTCATCATCGCGCAAAATCGGCAGGAGGCAGAAAGCGCCGTTGCTTCCCTGGGTCCGCTGCTGGTGATCGAGGAATTCCTGCAAGGGGAAGAGGTCAGCTTTATCGTCCTGGCCGACGGAACCAACGTCGTTCCGCTCGAAGCGACGCAGGATCACAAGGCCGTCGGCGATGGCGACACCGGACCCAACACCGGCGGGATGGGCGCTTACTGCGACGGGCGCATTTTATCGGGCCAAGAGGTAGGAATTATCCTAGAGCGGGTCATCCAGCCCGCGGTGCGCGCCACGGGCTTTACCGGATTTCTCTACGCCGGTCTGATGATGACCGCCACCGGTCCCAAAGTGCTGGAGTTCAACGTGCGCCTCGGCGATCCGGAAACACAGGCTTTGATGCACCGGATCGACGACGATTTCGCGGGAACCCTCGCGCGGGCTGCGTCTGGCGGGTTAAACTCCGCAACCCTTCGATGGAAGAAAGATCCATCTGTGTGTGTCGTCCTCGCTGCCGCCGGATATCCTGGAGACGTGCGCACGGGCGATCTCATCACGGGAATCGAGACCGCCGGCACGGAGGTATTTCAGGCTGGAACCAGAATGGGGTCCAAAGGCCTGGAGACCGCGGGCGGCCGAGTGCTCGGCGTGACCGCTTCCGGCAGCGACCTCGCCTCGGCTGTGGCCCACGCGTACGCTGCCGTCCAAAAAATTCACTTTGCCGGGATGCACTACCGCCGTGACATCGCGAAAAAAGGTCTAAAACGTTGGAATACTGATACAATTGGGGCGTCGGGGACGTAGCTCAGATGGATAGAGCGGTCGCCTCCTAAGCGACAGGTCGGCAGTTCGAATCTGCCCGTCCCTACCACTTCGCCGCCGATCAAGTGAAACCGCGCCGGGCGTATGCTAAACTGGCGGTTTCGAGACAAATTTCTATGGCTTATGTAATCGCTGATCCCTGCGTGGGAGTGAAAGACGCCGCTTGTGTCGACGCTTGTCCGGTGGATTGTATCCACCCCAAAAAGGACGAGCCAGACTTCGCCACCCACAACATGATTTACATCGACCCAGTGGAGTGCATCGATTGCGGCGCCTGCGTTCCCGTTTGCCCCGTGTCGGCGATTTTCGCGCTTGACGATCTGCCGGAGAAATGGTCGGATTTCGCCCAAAAGAACGCGACCTACTTCGGGCGTTAATTTTCAGGGCCGGTAACAGGCGCTCTGAATATCGGTCTCCCACACACGTACTTCCGTAACGCGAATGGGCACCGGAGTCGAAGCCAAACCAGTGGTCATTTCGGTGTGAAGATATTCGGCGATGTTCTCCGCTGACGGGTTTTTCACGTCGAACGGGGGAACATCGTTCAGGAACTGGTGATCCAGCCGCTCGATCACGGCCCGCATCGCCTTTTTCACCTGAACAAAATCCACCAGCATGCCGGCGTCGTCCAGGCGGTCGCCTTCAATCCGCACCTGTACCTTGAAGTTGTGGCCGTGCACGTTCTCGCACTTCCCTTTGTAATTACGCAGGGCGTGTCCGGCGGCAAACGTTTGTTCCACGAAAATCTCAAACATGAAAAAACTTCTCCACGTCCTCCCGCCTGGTGGTAAACCCGTAGTCGGGAAGACTATCGAAAAAAATCTGGCCGTAGCGTGTTTTCGTCACGCGATTGTCGAGCAGCGACAGCACTCCGCGATCCGTACGGCTGCGGATCAAGCGCCCGAATCCCTGCTTCAACGCGATGGCCGCCTGCGGCACCTGGTAGCTATGGAAAGCGTCGCCGCCTTCCTCACGAATCGCCGCAATACGGGCCTCGACAACGGGATCGCTGGGCACCGCAAAGGGTAACTTATCTATGATAACGCAGCTCAATTGGTCGCCTGGAACATCCACGCCTTGCCAGAAGCTGGATGTGGCAAATAAAACGGCATTCGGAGTCGAGCGGAATTCGTCGAGAAGCGCGCTGCGCGGCGCCGTGCCCTGCATCAGCGTGTCAAACGGGACCTCTAACGAAACGCGATCGTAAATCAGGCGCATCTGCTGATAGCTGGTGAACAGCACGAACGCCCGGCCCTGGCTAAGGTGCAGGATCTCGACAATTTCCTTGGCCGCCGCCGCCGTAAACCCGGGATTCCGCGGATCGGGCAAATTTTGCGGCACGTACAGCAGCGCCTGGTGGCGGTAGTCGAAGTGGCTTGGAACCACCAGCGTCCGCGGATTGCGTAATCCCAGGCGGGTCTTGGCAAATTCGAAGTCGCCGGCGACGGCCAGCGTGGCTGAGGTCAGCACCACCGTATCGACCTTGTCGAAAAGCCGTTCATCGAGCAATTTGGACACGTCAATCGGCGTCGCTTGCAGGAATGTTCCACGTCCCCGCCGCTCGATCCAGTAGACGAACGTGCGGTCGCGTCCCTCCATGAAGAATTCCAGCCGCCGCGACATCTCCCGCGCGCGACTCACCAGAGGTATGGTCTCCTCCGGACCGAAACGCAGCAATTCCAACTGCAGCGCAACCAGCTCCAGCGCGTGCAAAACGTCATGATACGCGTCGTTGTTCAGTTCGAGAAACGCCTCGTGCGCGCGGAATCCGGTGCGGCCTTCATTGGCGACGAACAGATTGAAAAAATGTTGGGCGCGTTCGCCCAGAATCATCAGGATATTGTCCAGCTCGACCGAGCCGAATTCCTTCCGGCGCGCCAGCGCCGAAACGTCGCGCGTCAACTCCTCGAACTGATAGCTGGAGACGCCCATGCCGAAGTATTGGCCGGCCACGTCTTCAATGTCATGCGCCTCGTCGAAGATCACGGCGTAGTATTCGGGGATGATGCCCGACAGATCCTCGCGTTTGACGGCCAGGTCGGCGAAGAGGAGGTGGTGATTGACGATGATAATGTCGGATTCCTGCGCCTTCTGGTGCATCTTCGTGATGAAGCAGCGCTCGAACTGCTGGCACTTCTGGCCGGTGCAGAGGTCGCTGCGGGCGTCGATCTTGGCCCACGCCGTGCTCGCTTCGGGCAGGGTCTTGATCTCGGCGCGGTCGCCCGTCTCAGTGGTCTTCTCCCACTCGCGGATGATCTGAAAATCGGCCACCTCTTCCAGGCCAGTGAGGACGGGCTCGGCTTCCGCGTCGTAGATTTTTTGGCGGCACGCGTAGTTGGCGCGGCCCTTCATATAGCAAACTCTCATGGGCGCCTCGAGATGTTGCGCCAGAAAGGGGACGTCCTTAAAAAAAAGCTGCTCTTGCAGGTTCTTTGTGCCAGTGGAGATAACGACTCTGCGCCCGGACAGGATCGCGGGCACGAGGTAGGCCAACGTTTTCCCCGTGCCCGTGCCGGCCTCGACAATAAGATGCTTCTTCTCCGCGAGCGCGGCGGCAACGGCCTCGGCCATCTCCAGTTGACCCGGCCGGAACTCGTAATTTGGATGCCATTCCGACAGCAGACCCTTGCGGCCGAAGAACTGGCGGACGGTCATGGCTTTGGCGGCGGGAGGCGGCACGGGTACATCTTCGAGTTTAGCCCGCATGCGCGTTAAAGTCGCGGAGTGGGCAGATCTACACCTTCTGCAGCTTCCACGTCCCTCTTCGAAACGCCAGCATCCCGATCACCGCGATCATTGACTGCGAAATCGCGATCGCCGCGAAGATGCCGTTGGAGGCCATCGGCGAATGGAACGCCAGCCACCACGCGATCGGTAACTGGCAGGCCCAGAAACAGAACAGATTGATGAGCGTCGGCGTCAAAGTATCGCCCGCGCCGTTGAACGACTGGATCACCACCATCCCCCAGGCATAAAAGACATACCCGGCGCTGATAATGCGCAGCGCGTTTGACGCCACACGGGAAACGGCGGCATCGCTGGTAAAAATGTGCACCAGATTCGGCGCGAAGGCGACAAACACAATCGCCACCAGCCCAAGCAGCACCATGTTGTAAAAACCCGCTCGCCATACGGCGCTCTCGGCGCGATCCGGCTTTTTCGCTCCCAGATTCTGGCCCACCAGCGTCGCCGCGGCGCTCGCCATGCCCCAGCTCGGCAGCAGCGCGAACATGATAATCCGCAGCATGATCGTGTAGCCCGCGATCACCACGCTGCCGAAGGGAGCCGTCATGCGGATCAGCAGAATCCAGCTCGACGTTCCAACGAAGTATTGCAGCATCCCTCCCATGGAAAGCCGCAGCAGGTTCATCATCAGGCGCGGCCGAAAGCGAAATTCCCGCGTATGAACCACCACGCGGCTGCGCGAGTTCGTCAGCATCCAGAGCTGCAGCACCACGCCGGTGCTCCGGCCGACGGTCGTGCCAATGCCGGACCCGGCCACACCCAGCCGAGGGAACGGTCCGATGCCGAAAATCATCAGGGGATTCAGCACGATATTGATCAGGTTCGCGGTCCACAGCACGCGCATGGCAAGCGCAGCGTCGCCCGCGCCGCGAAACACGGCGTTGATCAGGAACAGCAGCAGCACCGCGCCACTGCCTCCGAAGATCGCGCGCGCGTAGCCGGAACCGGTGGCAACCACCTCCGCCGATGCGCCCATCAGCGTTAATAATTGCGGCGCGAAGACGGCTCCGGACACGCCGATCACCAGCGCCATGCCTCCGCCCAGCAGGATCGCCTGCGCCGCGGTCTCCGAGGCCGCTTGCGGATCCTTCTCGCCAATGCGGCGCGCGACGGTAGCGGCCGTGGCGACTGAAAGACCCAGCGCGACGGTATAGATCAGCGTCAGCAAAGCCTCGGTAAATCCCACCGTCGCCACCGAATTGGGGCCCAAATGCGCCACCCAGAACATGTCGACGACGGCGAACAAAGACTCCATCATCATTTCGAGCACCATCGGAATCGCCAGCATGGCGATGGCCCGGCCGATGCGCTCCTCGGTAAAGTCGCGGTGCGTGTCGCCCATTACGGCTTCACGAATAAATTTGAAAAGACGGCTCCCTGTGGGGATAAGTTGGGGCACAAAAACCTCCGGCTCGGCTAGAAGGAAAGGGTTTCCGCTGGGGCAGCGGGAAGCGGGCGCGAGTTAGAGGACAATGACCATAGCGAGGCCTATTCCGTTATCATAACGGCTGAGTTCCGAGGAATCAAGCATGAAATTGATGGCAATGTCGGCCCTGTTGTGCCTACCCTTGGCGGCAGCGGACGGCCATATCACAGCGGAGGAGCGGACCAAGGTGCTCAACTATTTTGAGGACTCGCGCAAGGAGTTTCTCGCCGCGATCGACGGCGTCACCGGGGATCAATGGAAATGGAAGCCCGCCCCGGAGCGCTGGTCCGTGGGCGAAACGGCAGAACACATTGTGCTGGCTGAGGCATTGCTGTTTGCGAACGTGAAACAGGCGGTCATGTCCCCCAGGAATCCCGACTGGGAGGAAAAGACGAAAGGCAAAACGGAGTTCATTGAGCGCGTGATGGCGCCCAGGCTCGGCAAAGCGACTGCGCCGGAGCCAATCGTGCCCACCGGCAAGATGACCAAGGCGCAAGTTCGTGACACGTTCCTCAAGCAGCGCGAGGAGATTGAGAAATTCGCGCGGGAAACGCAGGCTGCGCTGAAGGAGCACACGGTGGATCACCCGTTCCCGGTGTTCGGGACGCTGAACGCGTACCAGTGGCTGATCTATATCCCTCTGCACACGGAGCGGCACGATAAACAGATTGCCGAAGTAAAGGCGACGGCGGGATATCCGAAGTAGGGGCCGCAGACTTAAAAGTCGAGCCGCATGATGTGGCGCGACTTAAAACGCGTGAGCCGACTGGATGCCGTTGGCCTGCAGGACGACCATCATCTTTTCGAGCGCCGACTTGTGGATCTGCGAGACGCGGCTTTCGTTGATGCCGAGCACGCCGCCGATCTCCTTCATCGTCATCTCGTTGGTGTAATACAGCACCACCACCTTCTGATAACGCTCCGGCAGCGTCTTCATCGCGTCGCCCAGCACGCCGCGCAGTTGCTCCCGCGCGCAGATGGAGTCCGGTTGTGATTCAGGCTTGCCCGGAAAATCCGGAGCCGGAAGATCCTCGTTCTCATTCGACCGGGTGGACGCCGAAACCAGGCCCACGTTGCGGAGGTCCAGCATCATGGTGCGCCAGCGGTCCACATCCATGCCCAGCTTGGCGGCGATCTCCGCTTCCGTCGGGGCGCGCTGCAGCGTGGCGGAAAGGTCGCGCGTGGCCGCCTCCACCTGCTTGTGGCGGCGGCGCATGTCGCGCGAAGCCCAGTCGAGCTGCCGCAGACTGTCCAGTATGGCTCCCTTAATGCGGTGCTTGGCGTAGCTCGAAAAGGCGACCTGCTTCTCGGGATTGTACTTGTTGGCGGCGTCGAACAAGCCGAGGATGCCGGCATGCACCAGATCGTCCAGATCGACGTGCACCGGAAGATTCTCATGTACCCGCACCGCGATGGCCTTCACCAGAGGTAAATGCTCCAACACGACGCGGTCGCGGCGCACCAGGCGCGCAGCCTGCGCGGTTCCCGACGACTTCGCGTGAACCGACGGATGGGCCGGGTCGAGGACAGGCGTCGACGGACGGGGACTGCGCAAGGTCGAGCTGGTGGCCATCGGCTTGGCAAGAGCGGTCCGGCTCCGCGACGAGATCTCTCGTGCGGGAGCGGTCGCGGCGGCGGCAGCGGCGGTGGCGGTCTTGAACTTTCTCATCATCTCAGCTTTCTCCTCGCGGCTTCGGGTTGAATCGTCGTCCCATTCGCCGGCGTTTGCATAAATGCACGCCCCCGTCCAATGTCAAAACGCGCGCCTATAGGGTCAAGCCGGTGGCGAAAACTTCGCCCGGAAAAACTTCTTAGTGGCTTGTTATCAGTAGGAAGCCTTAGGATCCCCAGCGCTCGGCAAGAACCCGCTCCGTATGTGACCCAGAGGGCCTGTTCTTCGCGAGTACTGATGTGGAACCTAGTTACCATCGACCCCTTCCAGACTGGGACTTCCGTACCGATTTGGCACGGAGGGCATTGCAAACTGTCCGGTAAATAGAAGGGTAAGGTGGAGAAGACCACCTCGTATCTCGAAGTTTTACCTTAGAAGCGGCCTAATAATAATCCCACCGTAAATATGACGCCTACTTAGTCCTGTTCACGCTTCAAGATCACAAGGATGGTTTTAATCGCGATTCCCCCTAAGAACACCCATACGGCAAGGCGAATGCGCCCGTCTAAGGTGAGTCCGGCCAGCAGTCCAAGGACGGCATAAACGGACATCGCGGCTATAAACTTTTGATCCTTCAAGGTTTTTTCGCTAGCGGGCGGGGGCGTTGTAGGAAAAGGCGAGCTGGAGGCGAATTTCATTCCCCTTGAACTCTGGTGGTAGGGGAGGGAAGGGGCTGGAAGCGCTGACGCCGGCGACCGCGGCCCGATCGAAGGCCTCGGTGCCCGAAGAGCTGGCGATAACCAATTTGGGAACGCCTCCTCGGCGGTCAATGATGAACTGAAGGAGAACCTGGCCCCGGCGCCCCATATGAGCACTCTCCGGGATCACCGCCATCCAGTTTCTGCGCACGGCCGCCAACACCATCATCATGTAGGGCTTGAAGTCGAAGCCGTTGGCATCGCTCAGTAGTTGAAGGTTGCTGCCCATCTTGCCCTTGGCCTGGGTTTGGTTGATTCCGGGAAGGTTATTGAGCTCGTCGCCGACGTCCCCCACCGTGACGCCGCCTCCGCCCGAGGCTTTGGCGTCCTCCTCCGCCCGGAGCCGGTCAAGCGCGGCACGCTGCGCGAGCAGCCGCGGATCGGGCGGTCCGTTGATGGGCGTGACGGGCTTGGCCGGGGACACGTTTTCGAAAGATAATCTCGGTTTTGCCGAGGCCGGCGGCGGAGGAGCCTGAGCCGTGGAGCCGTTGGGTGGCGGTGGCGGCGCGATGGACGGCTGCGTCTGGGGCGGAGGGGTCTGGGCGACCTGAATCTTCGGGGGCTCGATCACCGGCGCAGGAACGGGAACGGGCGGCGCCACCGGGCCCGGGGCGGGTTGCGGCGGGCGGTATTTCATCGCCTGTTCGCGAGGAGTCTCCACCTGGCTGCGGATATCCAGCTCCGGCCGGACGATCTTGTTGAGATTGGGAGCCTTTTGGGTCGGCTCAAACATCTTTGGGGCGTAAATATGCACCGCTCTTCGCAAGTCCGAGGTCACCAGCGGGCCGCGCGCCGGGGGAATGACTTCCGGGAGGCTATAGAAGAAAGTCACTACGAAGAGATGTACAGCCAGGGACGCCAACGCCATCGCAGCGAGATGACGCGAAGAAACGGATCTCCGCTCCGGGAGCAGATGGAGTTCGGGCACAAATTGAGCGGAACTGTCGACTGGAGCCATGCGTTCGACAAACTATAGGACGCTTCCAGTGTACCCGAGGTTGCCCAGACGCTGCTAAATCAGGAACTTGCCAGAGTATGGGCGACCACTGCGGCGTGTTCGTCTATCTTTGCCAAAATGCCTATGGCAACCTCCAGAGCCGCCAGGCCGTGCTGGCCAGTCACGCGGCCGGGGCGACGTGAGGCGACGCTTTCCAGAAAGTCCTCCAACTCCAGGCGCAATGGTTCGTCCTTAACCACGCTGAGCGGTGCGAAGTCGATAGCGATGGGTGGCTTTACGCGAAAACGGGTGGCGTCCTGGCGGCTATAGTCGAGCGAAATGTATTCGTTCGGCTGAAACAGGCGCAGTTTCCGGACCCGCTCGGTGGACACGCGGCTGGCGGTAATGTTCGCGATGCAGCCGCCGGGGAACTGCAGCCGGACATTGGCGATATCCACCTTCTTTGAGAGGATCGAGATGCCAGCCGCCCGGATCTCCTCTGGTTTCTTACCAGTAAGCGCCAGAAGAATGTCCAGGTCGTGGATCATCAGGTCGAGAACCACGTCTACGTCCAAGGAGCGTGGGCTGAACTCGCTCAGACGGTGCACCTCAAAGAAGAGCGGAATGGTGAGGACCGATTCCAGGGCCAGAATTGCCGGGTTGAAGCGCTCCAGATGGCCCACTTGGAGGATTCTCCCGTGACGCTGCGCCGCGTCCACCAGGGCCTCAGCGCCCTTTAGAGTTTCCGCGATCGGCTTTTCCACCAGAACATCAAGGCCTAACTCCATGAGCCGGCATCCGATATCGGAATGGGACACCGTCGGCGTAGCGACTACGGCCGCGTCGGAAACGGAAGCCAGTTCCTCAAAGGAGCCAAACACCGGACATCCATAGGGCGCCGCGACCTCTGCCGCCCGGGCTGCGTTGCTGTCCAGAACACCTGCAAGTTCGGCATGAGGAGAGTTGTGTAGCACGCGGACATGGTTCTTGCCGAAGGAACCCGCGCCCACCACCGCGACACGAATGTTAGCCACTTATACAAGAGACTAACACCCGGAGGAGCCCAACGGGCGTATTCATCCTAAACAAATTGGGAATATCCGCCGAATGTACTGATTACACAGAACCTTTCTCATGCCTCCCCTCCTCCGGACCATCGCCTTCGCTGCCCTCCTGGGGACTTCGGCGTTGTTCGGCCAGAGGTACAATTTCAAGTTCTATGGCGAGGAAGAGGGGCTGCAGAACCTCGCGGTTCAGGTCGTCCTGCAGGATCGAGCGGGTTTCCTGTGGGTGGGCACGCAAAACGGCCTCTATCGCTACGATGGCAATCGCTTCACCGGGTTTGGGAAAGCGGACGGCCTCCCGGACGCACATATTGAATCGATTCACGAATCGATTGACGGGACCTTGTGGGTGGGGACCCGTTCTGGTTTGGCGCGATGGCGGGACGACCGCTTCGAAAGGCTCCCAATCACCCCAGCCTCCGGAGTCGTGGGACGCGAAGGGATCGCCTCTGACGCCTCGGGCAATCTTTACGTCGCGACGGAACACGGCCTGCTGACGGCGTCGAACGCCGGCGCGGGAGACCTCCGGTTCGACATGATTCTCAACCCGTTAGACGTGGGGCCTGCCGCGGCGACGAGCGTTTACGTCGACGCAAAAGGGAAGGTCTGGTTTGGGTGCGGGACCGGCCTCTGCACCCTGGACAATGGGAAGGCGCGCGAAATCGGTGCTTCTCTCGGCCTTGGTGCGGACCGTTGGTACGCGATTCTGGGGGACTTCGAAGGCAACCTGTGGGTGCGGAGTGAAAAGCGTCTCTTTGAGCGAATGCCGGACGGGAAATTTCAGCTCCGCCCCGGCTTGCCTGAGGCCACCAATACCTATCCGACCCTCGCCATGGATCCGGCCGGCAAGGTTCTTGCCACGACGCACAAAGGACTGGCACGGCAATCCGCCAATGGATGGGAGATCATCGGCGCCAGGGACGGTCTTACCACCAACGAAATCTCCGCCGTGATGCAGGACCGGGAAGGGTCGATCTGGATCGGACTGTTGGGTTCTGGCTTGGCGCGATGGCTCGGCTACAACGAGTGGCAAAGCTGGGGTGAAACGGAGGGTCTGAGCCACGAATCGACGTGGTCCATCACCCGCGATCCTGGCGGCAGGCTGTGGGTCGGCTCGCAATTTGGCTTGAACTTCGCCGGGAACACCGGAGGCAAGCTTGTCTGGCGGCAACAAACGCTGAACGGGGCGGGATATATTCGAACCCTGGCGGCCACGGACCGGACGCTGTGGATCGGTACGGATCCCGGGGGCCTGCTGGCGCTTGACCGAAGGGCCGGGAGCATCCAAAGCATCGGCGAGGCACAGGGCTTGGCGAACACGAGATTGCGCCACGTGGCGGTGGACCGCGACGGCCGCGTTTGGGCGGCGACCTACCATGGGTTATTCCGCAGTCTTCCCGGCAACACGCGGTTCGAACGCCAGGCTCCCCAAGGCGCCGATGCCATGGGGATTTTCCACATGGTCGCCCCCGATCCCCAGGGCCGCGTCTGGGTCGCCGGCGATAGCGGGCTGCTGCTTTACGATGGCCGCCAATGGAAGCGCTTTACCAAAAAGGACGGGCTGGCCGACGATAAAGTGGCCCAGGTTTTAGAGGATCCGGATGGCTCGGTGTGGGTAGGCTATCGCGACGCCTACGGCGTGACGCATCTGACATTTTCCTCAAGCGGCGGCGTCCTCAAGATGGAACCCGTCAACCAAACCAACGGCCTCCGCTCCGACAAGACGCTGTTCCTCAAATTCGACACCCGCGGTTGGCTCTGGGTGGGGACGGATCACGGCGTCGACGTGTTCGACCGGTCCCGCTGGCGCCACTATGGCCGCTCCGACGGATTGATCTGGGACGATTGCAATTCCAACGCCTTCTTTGCCGATGCCGATGGTAGCGTCTGGATCGGTACCAGCCGCGGCCTCTCCCGATTCCTGCCGTCGTCCAACCCCGCGCCGAACGTTCCTCCGCCGGTAGTATTCACCTCGATTCGTCTGGGCGGCAAGCCCGTCGATCCGGCTCGCAGTATCGAGATTCCCTATTCGGAAAATTCCCTGCAAGCCCGATTCGCCGCCTTGACGTTCGCTCAGGAGTCGAACGTGCTTTTTCGCTACCGGCTGGACGGAGTGACCCAGGAGTGGCTCGAAACGTCGCAGCGCGAGCTGAATTATCCAAAACTCCCGCCCGGACAGTACACGCTGGAGGTGATGGCCCGCAGCGCGCAGGGACTGTGGAGCGTGGAACCGGCTCATCTGTCCTTTCAGGTACAAACCCCTTGGTGGCTCACCTGGTGGTTCCGCCTGGGGTCGATTCTGATCACGCTGGCAATGGGCCGTCTCCTCTGGTACCGGCGCACCAGGAGGCTGGAAGCGGAACGCCAGCGCCTGGAGAAAGCCGTCACCGAGCGCACCCGGGAGCTGCTGCAGGAAAAGCAGCGCGTGGTTGACGAGAAGGCTCGCGCCGAGCAGCAGAACCGCGAGATTGAGAGATTGCTCTCTGAGGCCCAACAGGCCAGCCGGCTCAAGAGCGAGTTTCTGGCGAATATGAGCCACGAGATCCGGACGCCCATGAACGGCATCATCGGCATGACCGATCTCGTCTTGACCACTCCGCTGACGGATGAGCAGCGGGATTACCTGGACACCGCGCGGCTTTCGGCAAACTCCCTGTTGACGGTGCTGAACGACATTTTGGACTTCTCCAAAATTGAGGCCGGGCGCCTGGATCTGAATCCCATCGACTTTTCTCTCCGCCAATGCCTTGCCGATACCTGCCGGATGCTGCGGGTGACCGCCACCGAAAAGCATCTCGCTTTGGAATGGCAGGCCGGCGCCAACGTGCCCGACGGGCTGATCGGGGATCCGGATCGCCTGCGCCAGGTTCTCTACAACCTGGTTGCCAATGCCATCAAATTCACCGCCAGCGGCGGCGTCTATGTGAGTGTCGATCTGGAGCCCGGTTCCGACGGCGCGCTCCTGCGCTTTGCGGTCCGCGACACGGGCATCGGAATCCCGCGCGAGAAGCAGCAGTTGATTTTCGAGGCGTTCCGTCAGGCGGACGGGTCCACCACCAGGAAATACGGCGGGACCGGCTTGGGCCTGGCCATCTGCTCCAGGCTGGTGGAGATGATGGGCGGCACGATCCATCTGGAAAGCGAGTCGGGGAGGGGCAGCACTTTTTCCTTCACCGCTCAGTTTGGAGTCGCGCCAGTCGTCTTGGCTCCTCTTCCCCCGGCGAATGGCGACGGACTCAAAAATATGTTGGAGGCCGTCAGCGCCGCCAGCGCCTCCCATCCGGCCCCCCTGCGAATCCTGCTCGCCGAGGATAATCTGGTGAATCAGCGCCTCGCCATGCGTCTGCTGGAGCGCCGTGGCCACTCCGTCGACCTGGCGGCGACCGGCCGCGAGGCGATTGAATGGTTGGACCGGAGAAATTTCGATCTGATCCTGATGGACCTGCAGATGCCGGACATCGACGGCCTTCAGGCAACGGCGATCATCCGCGAAAAGGAAAAGTCCGCCGGCGGACGGACCCCCATCGTCGCCCTGACGGCCCATACCATGAAGGGCGATCGCGAAAAGTGCCTGGAAGCCGGCATGGACAACTACATCAAAAAGCCGATCGACGCGGCGACGTTCCTGGAAATTGTCGAGACCACCGCCGCCGCATCCCAACAAAACGCATAGGGTCTCCGGCGCCTCTGCTCAGAGCGCCAGTCCCACATAGGCGAGGAACGAACCGAATGCCGCCCACCCCATGCGCGCCTGGAGGGATTTCGACGATCGCGCATAGGCCCCGGAGCAAATCGCCAGCACCACGGCGGCGACGGCAAATTCCACCGACAGAACCTTCAGCGTCGCCCCTTGCACAATCCTGATGAGTAGAAACGCCAAGGCCACGGCAGCGTTGCGCGGGAAAGCGAGCTGCAATGCGTATTGGATGGAGAACGGAAAGAACAACCGCGGATCGCCCGAGGCAAAAAACAGCCCGAGCCACAGCAGACTGACCGCCGACGCCGGCCACACGTCTTCAAACCGCAGCAACACCATGGCGGCCGCCGCGACGGCCGCGAAATGCCATCCGCCGAAGACCCAGCACACCGCCGCCACCGCCAGCGCGCTAACGCCATTTCTCACACTCCTCATATCCTCGACGCTTCGAAAGCGCGCGAAAACCGGAACAGCCTTCTCTGTCCCAAGGCGCTCACGATTGTACGCGAAAACCCGGTGTCTTAGGGCGCCGTCGTGGACAGAGCGGCCTGTCCCGCGTTTTCCGCGTTTTCGCCTCGTCCGCGCATTGCGGTCTAAAAAAAGCCGTTATGAAAGCGCCAGATTTCCATGAAGACCCTGCGCGACGTGTGCTTATCCCAATAGACGCGCCCCTATCGCATCTGGGGCCGAAAGTGGGCCAAAGGACGGCCTTCCGGGCCAAATCATTGTGCCAGAACGGATCAACGGGCGAACTAGCCATTCCAAATCGCGTTTAGTTCTTCACGTTCATTGCATCTGAGTCAACGGCTTTCTTTCCGGTGACGCCTTCCAGTCCTGCCAGGACTCCCCGATATTCGCTCTTGTCAACCTGGAACGCAACACCGCCCTTCTTCCCTGCGTCGTCCCAGGTCAGGCCGATGAAATGCTTCTTGGATTTGCTCAAGGCCATCAACGCCCCGACGCCAAGCGAGACAAAGGCAAGTCCGATTGCGGTGCCCACACGCCGATGGACATCTTGCCCGTAGCTGATTTCCGTTACTGCCCCTGCCGGGATCAGTGCGACTTCGGTCTTGTCTTTTATGATGTGAATCGATGATGGGTTAATAAAAAGCTTCATGCCAGTTCCGGCTTTGAAGTCTGGGACAGACCCTCCGCTGTAAATGACGTGGTAGCTGCTATCGTTTGAGAACGCAGCGCTGGGAAGCGCAACGCAAATCAGAACAGCGACGAACTGTTGAATAGTTTTCATTGTTTATGTCTTCCTTGTCCCGCCTTCTGGCATTCGATCCAAGCGCCGTCTGGTTTCGCAAAAAGTGGGGCTCATTCTTGAATTCGGATGAAATCAAGTGGTTCAATCTAAGTTAAATGTCGTAGAACTCACGATTTGGCGACTGATTAAGGGATCGAAGGCTAAGTTGGCGATTTGTCATGGGACGTTCACCGTCGCCTCGTTCGCAGGGACGGGAGCAAACCGTTTTCCCCGTCCCATAACTCGAAGAGATCAAATTGGATACGCTTTCCAAACACTCCAAACCCCGCAACTCTCCGCATACACTTTTGCGTGGTGAGGCCGTGGCTTCCGCCGGCTGAAATGAGGAAATTCGTGATTCAAGGAGGGTTCGTTTGCGATATCGGGGCGTTATTTTAACGCGAGGCGCTTCCGAAGCCCGCCGCCGCGTCCTGCTGAGAACACCTGTGAACGCGCTAACGGCCGATCGCGCCGATGGTCCCCTTCGTGACGCGAATATAGTCGGCGGGGGCAAGGAAAATCTGCAAGCCCCGCATCCCGGCGGAGACCGAAATCACGTCGAACAACTCCGCCGTTTCGTCGATGTACACGGGATAATCGCGCTTACCTGCGAGCGCCGTCACGCCCCCGCGCAGATAGCCGGTGAGCGCCTGCACTTCCTTGAGTGGAACCATCTCCACCCGGCGGTCTCCCGTCAGCCGCGCGAGCGCTTTCTCATCCACAACCGTATTTCCCGGAACCACGGCCATGCAGACGCCGTTGCGGTCCCCTCGCATCACCAGCGTCTTGAAGACCTGCTCCAAGGGAAGATTCACCTTTCGGGCGACCGCTTCGGCGGAAAGATCCTCGGGATCCACTTCATACTCATGCAGTGTGTACGGGATTTTCGCGGCGTCGAGCAGCCGCGCGGCGTTGGTCTTCACTTAGCTGGCCTCAAGGAACACGCCGAAGTCGGAAAGCGCCGGGCACGCGGCGGCTTGCGTGATGCGCAGGCGGACGCGCTGGGTGGTCACCGGATTTTTCGTGCGGATCAGGCGGCAAGCGCCGATGCTGGACTCGCGAGCGAACAACTCCCATTTCCCGAAAGCGAAGCGGTACAGTTCAAAAGCGTCAACGCGCTGGCCGAGCTGAATATTTTCGCGCAGGCGGACGACATTGAACGTTGTCTCCTCGGGCAGGTGGAAGTCCAGATCGGCCATGGTGACGCCATCGTCGGTGGCCCAGTACGTGTAGCGGTCGCCGTCGAGCAGATTTTCCGTGCCGAATCCCTTGCGCGTATTCGACGACTTGATTTTGGCGTTCGCGGCCAGGTTCCGGGCGAACGTATCACGCACCATGATGCCGAAATCCCGCAGCGACGTTACGTCGTTTTCGTGGAGCAGTCCGCGCCGGTCCGGAGGCACGTTCAGCAGCAGGCTGCCTCCGCGGCCCACCGAGCGGTAATACAGGTCCATCAACTGGCGCGGCGTTTTCACTTTGTCATTCTCGGCGGCGTGCCAGAACCAGCCGGGGCGGATCGAAACGTCGCATTCCGGAGGCATCCAGCGCGTGCCGTTGCGGGTGCCCATTTCGCCGTCCTTGCCGCGCGTAAAACCGGGAGCCGGCGCGCCGCCGTCGGGACCTACCGGATCGTAGGTCTCCCAGCAGGTATCGTCGGCGTAGCCTTTTTCATTGCCGACCCAGCGAAGGTCCGGGCCAACGTCGCTGAAGATCACCGCGTCGGGCTGAAGCGAGCGGACCAGGTTCCAGGTCCTCGGCCAATCGTAGTACGTCAATTTGTCGATGACGCGTTTTTCGCGCGCGCCGCCGTAGTAGCCGTCGCCTCCGTTGGCGCCGTCGTGCCAGACTTCGTGAATCGGCCCGTACTCCGTCAGCAACTCGCGCAGTTGCGCGCGGTAAATGCCGATGTACGCGGACGTGCCGTACGCCGGGTTGTTTCGGTCCCAAGGCGAGAGATACACGCCGAATTTCAGGCCCTGGCGGCGCGCGGCATCACTGATCGCCTTGACGATATCGCCATTTTTGATGTGATGCTCCGTGGTCCTCGTCGGCCAGAGGCAAAAGCCGTCATGGTGCTTGCAGGTCAGAATCACCTGGCGCATGCCTCCCGCCTTCAACCCGGAGACGATCGCGTCGGGGTCGAACTGCTTGGGGTCGAATACCGACGGGTCTTCGTCGCCATAGCCCCATTCCTTGTTGGTGAACGTGTTCACCGTGAAGTGCAGGAACGCGTACAGCTCCAGTTCATGCCAGGCCAACTGGCGTTTCGAAGGCAGTGCGCCGTAGGGAGCCGGAGGAGAGGACGGGGCGCTGAACGAGAGGGCCGCCGAGGCGGGAGCGGCCAGCAGGAATTTGCGGCGGGAAAGCGGTTCCATCGAAGTTTCTCTCCTCACGGTAAGCTAAAAAAATGATCCGTGTGGCAGTCGGGTTGATTCTATCAGTCTTGGCGTTTTACGCGGGCGATTACGCGGTGGCTAAGAGCAGGCCGCTCGGCTCCGTGCAGGTGCAGCCGTATTACGCCATTCATCAAAAGAACGGCAAGACGGAATTCGATTACGGAGTGCCGCCGGAGATGCAGGGCTGCGTCGCCTCGGCGCTGCCGCACTTCGGGTATGTTCCGTGCTGGTATCTGAATGGACACAAGTCGCGGAAGATTGAGATTTAAAATCGTTTCCGCGTCTCACGATCGGGGCACGGCTTGGGCGTCCCGGTACACCATCACCGGACGTTCCGGCTGGACGCGGACCGTTAGCTTACCGTCGCGCGCGGAAACTGCCGCGGGTTCGGATTTATCGGCGAACAGGGTTCGGGCGGCGACAGCGTTCGGATCCCAGCCCTCCGGAATCGGCGCGCTGAAGGTCTTCGCCGCATGCGAATAAAATGCCACGCGATCCTGGCCGATGGGGCAGGCGGTATCGCCGTCGCGCGCGACCTCGACGCCCGCCACCGCGATCGAATACTGATCGGTCTTCCAATCCAGGTCGATGCGCGAATTGCCTTCCAGAGTCAGCACGGTGCGGTCGCCGTCGCGCAGGTAGGCTTCGATGTTGCGGTCGTGAATCTGATACCAGGGGACCAGGATGCCGTAATAAAACGCGGTGAACTGGCGCTCCCAATCGTTGCCGCCGAGCACCGGAATATCGCGCCCGTTGTAGAAAAAGCTGTTCAGTTCCGGCTGCTTCTTCCACTCCTCGCCGCGGAGGCCCCAGATGGCGGATTTGCGATAGATCGCGGCGGCAAGCGGAATCGCCTCGCCTCCGAAGGGAGAGATTTCACCCGCCGGGCCGTGAGCGGTGGCGGCGAATTTTCCGATCGATGCATACCGCAGGTCGGCGGGCAAAGCCAGCGTAGCGAGAGGCGCGCCCCCGGTGAGCATTTTGACGGTGTGTTCGATCTTGGCCGGGTCCGCTCCGGCCGCCAAGGCGTACATCACCTTGTCGTCCAGATCATGACTGGGGATCTGAGGCATCCGGGACCGGACCAGCTTGGCTCCATCGAGCCAATCGACCGCTCCGTTACGGTCGACGTCGCCCGCGAAATCCAGGCGGCAAAGCGGCCGCCCGCCGATCAACCGGTTCGCCGATTCCCCCTTCTCCCGCCATACCTTCACGGTGCCGAGCTTGGCCTGATGATGATCCACCGCAAGCTCCGCGGTATCCGTCAACGACTCCACTTCTTCCACGCACAGCATCCGATTCGCGCCGATCATGACGATGGGAAGCGTCGGCGTGGGGCCGATATGGCCATCTTTGGCCGTTTTGAGCCAGACGAGCGCGCCTCCGCCGTCGCCGTGCGCCAGCCACGCGGTCGCATCCTGATCGGAGACCTCCGCCAGATCCGCCAGGCCGACGTCGATCAGCTCAAAACCCGGCTCTTCCAGAACTGCTTCGAGCGAGACGTCCAGTTCGGCTCCATTCAGGTCGTAGCGCAGCATAAACGACGCCATCGGAGCGCCTTTTTCGCGCACGATGAACTGAAAATCGGCGTGCGACTTGGTGGCGCGGATCACTTCAGGACGCACCGCATAATTGGTATAGCGCGGTGGACTTGCGCGAAAGATGGTGACCGTGACTTCGCCCGAGACCCCTCCGCGCATCGTGGATTTCGAAGGCAGCCGGTATTCGAGCGGCAAACCCTTCAGCGGATCGAACGCTACTTCGAGCTGCGAGGATTTGATGGAAACGGACGGAGCGGGTTTTGCGGCGAAGGCGGCGGCCGCGATCAGGATGTAGGGAAGAATCCGCATCGCCCTTCTCACTCTACTGTAGCGCCACCGCACGCCGGTAAGGAGATACAATCGTGCGATATGCGACGCGTCGTAGCTTCGTTTGTGCTGTTCTCCTTTACCGCGCTGGAAATCGGCGCGCGGCAGCCGGTTCGCGCCCGGCACGCCATGGTGGTGGCGCAGGAGGGACTGGCCGC
>JBBIVT010000007.1:29475-43067 GCA_037439565.1 Acidobacteriota bacterium
GGATGGAGATCATCGGGAGTGCCGGGCAGCGTGCGCGGATTCGAGATGGCTCTCTCGAAATTCGGGAAGAAAAGGTGGCCAGAGGTCATGGCGCCCGCGATCGAGCTGGCTTCCAAGGGATTTCCGGTGAGTTATTCGCTCGCCGAATCGCTCCATTCCCGCAGCCTGTCGCGGTCTCCGGAATCAAAACGTATTTTTCAGAAAGACGGAGCGTTTTACGAGGTCGATGAAATTCTGAAGCAGCCGGAGCTGGCCGCGACGCTGTCGCGCATCTCCAAAAATGGCGCCAACGAGTTTTACGAAGGCGAGACGGCGCAGAAGTTCGCCGCCGAGATGGCGAAGAACGGCGGCCTGATCACTCTGGCCGACCTGAAGGAGTACAGAGCAGTGGAGCGTAAGCCGCTCACCGGAAAATACAGGAATTACGAGATCATCACCGCGCCGCCGCCCAGTTCCGGGGGAATCGGGATGCTGCAGATTCTCGGCATGCTCGAAGGCTCCGGTTATGAGAAGACCGGCTTCGGCTCGGCCGCCAGCATCAGCTACGCCGCCTCCGCGATGCAGCGCTTTTACGCCGATCGCAGCGAGTATTTTGGAGACCCGGATTTCTTCAAGGTTCCGATCCTGGGCCTGCTGGACCCGGCTTATATCAAGAAGCGTGCGGCGTCGATCGATCGCGATCATGCAACGCCGAGCGATCAGGTGAAGCCAGGCAAGCCCGCCGGCGCGGAAGGCACGGAGACGACTCACTATTCCATCGTCGACGCCGAAGGCAACGCCGTCGCCGTGACGTACACCTTGAATGGAGGCTACGGGAACGGGATCACGGTTCCCGGGCTCGGGTTCCTGCTGAACAATGAAATGGACGATTTCGCCGCGAAGGCCGGCGCGGCGAATATGTTCGGCCTGGTGCAAGGCGAAGGCAACACAATTCGCCCGGGCAAGCGTCCTCTATCGGCCATGACGCCGACCATTGTTCTGCGCGACGGCAAATTGTTCATGACCGTGGGTGCGCCGGGCGGCTCCCGGATTATCACTGCGGTGACGGAGGTTTTCCTGAACGTCGTCGATTTTGGGATGAACGCGCAGGATGCGGTGGACGCGCCGCGGTTCCATCACCAGTGGCAGCCGGACACGCTCTATCTGGAAAAAGGGTTCTCGCCCGACACTGTGGAACTGCTGAAGCAGCGTGGCTTCCATGTGGATTACGCGCCGGGCGTGGTGATCGCGCGCGTGGAGGCGATCGTCATCGACGGAGGCTGGCTGCAGGGCGGTTCCGACGGCCGCGCGGTGGGGAAAGCGGCGGGCTACTAGGACCCCGATGCTGCGCTCTCTCTCGACTCACTTATTCGTCAGCCACAGGCTGACCACGGTATGGCTGGACCGGATCTGGGACGCCGGGATTCCCCTGGCCGAAATCTTTTGCGCCCGGCAGCACTTCGACTATCGCGACCGCGCGCAGATCGTCGAGCTAGGACACTGGTTTCGGGACTCGCAACTCAAGCTGCATTCGCTGCACGCTCCCATGTATAGCGACGATATGTGGGGCCGTTCCGGTCCGCACGCCGTCGTCAGCATCACGGAGATGGTGAAGGCGAAGCGCCTGCAGGCGGTGGATGAGATCAAGCGCGCCCTGGATGTGGCGGAGATCGTCCCGTTCCGCTATCTGATCCAGCATGTGGGCGTTGCGGGCGAGGAATTCGACCTGCGTAAATTCGACGCTGCGTTTTCCGCGCTGGAGGAATTGAGTGTCTTCGCCCGCCAGCGCGGCGTGGAAATTCTGCTCGAAAATACCCCCAATGCATTATCCAGCGCGGAGCGTCTCCTGATGTTCTTCGAGGAAACGCACCTCAATTTGAATGTCTGCCTTGATACCGGCCACGCGAACATGCGGGAGGGCGTGGAAACCGCCTATCGGCTCCTGAAAAGCCGCATCCGTTCCACCCACATTCATGACAATAATGGGAAAGAGGACTCGCACCTGTTCCCGCTGGTGTCGGACGGTGGAACGATCGATTGGCCGCGCGCGATGGATACGCTACGGCAGAATGGCGATCAGTATCCGCTACTGCTGGAGTTGAAGGGGCTTCCCGATGTGGATAATCCTTTCGCAGCCGTCAAGCAGGTGTTCGAGCGCCTCGAGAATTTGAGACCCACGAATGAGCTCTGAACAATCGATCCCGCGCGTCACCGTCGCGGATGCTGGCCGCCATCATGGCGAAACGGTTGAGATCGCAGGCTGGCTGTATAACCTGCGCCGCAGCGGCAAGATTTGTTTTCCGCAGTTGCGCGACGGGACGGGAATCATCCAGTGCGTCGCGGTGAAAAGCGCGCTGCCCGAGGATTTGTTTGAAACGCTGAAGAACCTGACGCAGGAATCGTCGCTGATCGTCCGCGGCAAGGTCCGGGAGGAGCCCCGGGCACAGGGAGGCTTCGAACTCGACGTCGAGGCCGCGGCCATCGTGCAGCGCGTCTCAGAGGAAACCCCGTATCCGATCACGCCCAAGGACCACGGCATCGATTTCCTGATGGACCACCGGCATTTGTGGCTGCGGAGCCGGCGCCAGAATGCGGCCATTCGCGTCCGCCACGAGGTGATCAAGGGAATCCGCGATTATTTCGATTCGCACGGCTTCGTGCTGGTGGACACGCCGATTTTCACGCCCGCGGCCTGCGAAGGGACGTCCACGCTGTTCGAAGTGGACTACTTCGAGGACGAGAAGGTCTATCTGACGCAATCGGGTCAGCTCTATAACGAAGCGACGGCGGCGGCGTTCGGCAAAACGTACTGTTTCGGCCCGACGTTTCGCGCAGAACGATCCAAAACGCGGCGACATCTGACGGAATTCTGGATGGTGGAGCCGGAAATGTCGTACGCGACGCTGGAAGACGTGAAATGTGTGGGCGAGGAACTGGTGACGTTCGTGGTGGCGCGCGTGCTGGAGCATCGCCGGGAAGAACTGAAGGTGCTGGAACGCGACGTGACCAAGCTCGAAGCGATCCAGGCTCCGTTCCACCGCATGACCTACGACGAAGCGGTGGTGAAGCTGCAATCCAAAGGCAGCGAGATCGTGTGGGGAGGAGACTTCGGCAATACCGACGAAACGCTGCTCACCGAGGACATGGATCGTCCGGTGATGGTGGACCGCTATCCCACGGAGGTGAAGGCGTTTTACTTCCAGCCTGCGGACGACCGGCCGGAAGTGGCTCTGGGCGTCGACTTCATCGCGCCGGAAGGGTACGGCGAAATCATCGGCGGAGGCCAGCGCATCCATTCGCTGGAATTGCTGAAACAGCGCTTGGCGGAGCACAAGCTACCGGAGGAGGCGTTCAACTGGTATCTGGACCTGCGGCGCTACGGCAGCGTTCCCCACGCGGGCTTCGGCATGGGCGTGGAGCGGTTCGTGGCCTGGATGTGCGGTCTGGAGCACATTCGGGAAACGATCGCGTTCCCGCGGATGCTGTATCGGACGCGGCCGTAGCTAAGGCTGCGGCGTGATTTGCCCCGGGGACGCGATAATGATAATAGGGTTATGAATACCGCGTCGGGTATCGTTATTCCAGAAGCTGGGATCGCTGAAGTGTGCCGGCGCTACCGGGTGCGAGAGCTGTCGCTTTTCGGATCGGCAGCGCGCGGGGATATGGGCCCGGAGAGCGACTTCGATCTCATCGTTGATTATCTTCCGGGTGCTCACCCCAGTTTGTTCGATCTGATCGGGATGAAGGACGAATTATCGGATCTTCTTGGCCGCAAGGTGGACCTGGGCGTGAAAAGATCTCTCAAGCCCCGGTATAGGGACCGCATTCTCGCCGAAGCGCAAGTCATCTATGAGGCGTGATCGCGAGCGAATCCTCGATATTCTGGACGCGCTCGATTCCTTGAGCCAGAGTCTCCAGGGATGCACCGAGGAGGAATTTTATTGCAACGACCTGGTTTTCAGCGCGACGGCCTATCAATTGACGATCGTGGGCGAGGCCGCCGCGGGAATCAGCGACGAAACCAGGAAGCGGCATCCGCAAATAGAATGGCGCAAGGTGGTTGGTCTTCGCAACGTGCTTGTCCATCAGTACTTCGGAATCGATCGTCCCATGGTGTGGGAGGTTGCAAAATCTGAGGTCCTGCTTTTGCGCGAACAGCTGGGCGCTGTCCTTCTGGCGGAGTTTCCCGAATGAGGCAATCCCACATCGCGATCATCGGCGCGCCCATGGATCTGGGCGCGGGGCGCCGGGGCGTCGATATGGGGCCTTCCGCTTTGCGCCTGGCGGGGCTGAACGAGAAACTTTCCACGCTGGGCTATGAGGTCGAGGACCTGGGCAATGTGCGCGTCGATCAGCCGGAGGCGTCGCCCATCGGCCACGAGAACGCCCGCTACCTCACCCAGATTGCCCACACCTGCGTGCGCCTGATGGAGATGACCGAGCACGCCGCCGATCAATCCAAGGCCCCTTTGGTGCTGGGCGGCGACCATTCCATTTCCGTGGGAACTATCTCCGGCATCGCGAATCATTACCGGAAGGCTGGGGATAAGATCGGCCTCATCTGGATCGACGCGCACGCGGACATGAACACTCCGCAATCGAGCCCCAGCGGCAACGTCCACGGGATGCCTCTGGCGTGTTCCATCGGCCTGGGGCCGCGGGAGTTGAGCCACCTGGGAGGCTATGCGCCGAAGGTGGATGCGGCCAATGTCGCGATCGTCGGTTTGAGAAGCGTGGATGAGGCAGAGCGAGAACTCGTGCGCGCCGCCGGCGTCCATGCCTACACCATGCGCGATCTGGACGAGCGAGGGCTGCGCAGCGTGATTCAGGAGGCCATTGAGCGCGTATCGAAGGGAACCGCCGGCTTCCATCTGTCCTTCGACATGGATGCCGTCGACCCCAGCGAAGCGCCCGGCGTGGGCACACCAGTGCGAGGAGGAATCACGTATCGCGAAGCGCACCTGGCCATGGAAACGATTTGCGACAGCGGACGCATGACCTCCATGGAGATCGTGGAAGTGAATCCGGTACTGGACGAGGCGAATCGCACCGCGTTGCTGGGAGTTGAACTCGTCATGTCGGCGATGGGAAAAAGGATATTGTGAGCAAATTACGCGTAGCGGTTCTCTACGGCGGCCGGACCGGAGAGCATGAGGTTTCTCTCAACTCGGCGGAGTCTGTCATCCGCGCGATGGATCCGGCCAGATACGACGTGGAACGTATTCTGATCACGAAAGAGGGCCGCTGGCAGCCGCGCGCCATCTCTCCCGAGCCCGGTGGAAATCCCGGCATCGACGTTGTTTTTCCGGTGCTGCACGGCACGTTCGGCGAAGACGGAACGGTGCAAGGTCTGCTGGAACTGGCCGATTTGCCCTACGTCGGCGCGGGCGTGCTGGCGTCGGCGGCGTCGATGGACAAGGACGTCATGAAGAGGCTGTTCGCCTCCGCAGGGTTGCCGGTGGCGGAGTACGTCGTTTACGAAACTGGCACCGCGCCGGCGATTCCGTTCGGATATCCGGTGTTCGTCAAGCCCGCGAATCTGGGTTCGTCGGTCGGCATTTCCAAAGTGAAGTCGGCGGCGGACCTCGACGCGGCGCTGCGGCTGGCGGGCGAGTTCGATCATAAGGTCATCGTGGAGCGCGGCATTACTGGCCGCGAATTCGAATGCTCCGTGCTCGGCAACCGGGATCCGAAGGCATCCGTGCCCTGTGAAATCCTGCCCTCGCGCGAATTTTACGATTATGAAGACAAGTACCTCCTCAACAAGGCGCGGACCGTGGTCCCGGCGGATTTGACACCGGAACAGACGGGGGAAATTCAGCGCCTCGCGATCGCGTGTTATCGCGCGGTGGGATGCGAGGGGATGGCGCGAGTCGATTTTCTGTCCGAAACCGCCACGGGAAAATTCTTTATCAACGAGATCAATACCATTCCCGGGTTCACGTCCATCAGCATGTATCCAAAAATGTGGGAGGCGAGCGGCCTGCCCTACCCCGCTCTGATCGACCGCCTGATCGAGCTGGCGATGGAGCGCCATGAGGCCCGGCGCTCGCTACGCTATAGCCGCTGAAGCCATGCCTATTTTTGCGTTACTCCTCTTTCTCGCCGCTCCGCAGGACGATCCCGCCGAACAACTCGCGCGCGATCTGAAAAAGCTGATCGACGTGTTCAATGTCGCCGACCGCGACGCCGCCGACCCGGTCGCGCCCGATGCCGCCTTCTATCAGGGCGCAATCCCCGGCATGCTCAAGACGCTCGACCCGCATTCGGTCTTCTTCGATCCCGGTCAATTCGAGCAGTTGAAGCAGATGCAGAAGAGCGAGAGCAAAGGCTTTGGAAGCATTGTCAGTGTGCTGCCAGGACGGGTGATCGTGCTGCAGACCATGGAAGGGTCGCCTTCGGCCAAGTCCGGCCTCACGGCGGGGGACGAGATCCTGGCCGTCAACGGCTATGAGTTGGCGCGCCTGGAGTTCGAGCAACTGGTGCAGTTGTTGACCGTCACGCGCCAACAGGAAGCGCAAATTTATGTCCGCCGGCCGGGGAATGCGCGCATCCTGCGCTTTACGCTCAAGCCGGAACTGGTGGACGCGCCCAGCGTGGATCGTGCGTTTTTTCTCTCGCCCCAGATCGGCTACGTGCGCATCGCCAGCTTTGACGAAGGCACCGGCAAGTTGACGCGTGAAAAGATCGAATCGCTCGGAGGAGGTAATTTGAAGGGCCTGGTGCTCGATCTGCGCAATAACCCCGGCGGATCGGTGGAGGCGGCGCTCGAAACGGCGTCGCTGTTCCTCGCGCCGGATCAGCTTGTATTCAGCGTCAAGGGGCGAAATGCCAAAACAGAGGAGGTCCGCGTCCCCAAACTGGCAAGGCCTTACACGTTTCCGATCTCCGTGCTGATTAACGGCAAAAGCGCCAGCGCGTCGGAGATCCTTTCTGGCGCGCTGCAGGATCACGACCGCGCGACGATCTTCGGCGAGCCGAGCTTTGGAAAAGGCCTGGTCCAGCGGGTGTATTCTCTCACCAGCAATACCGGCCTGGCGTTGACGACGGCGTTTTATTACACGCCGAGCGGCCGCTCCATTCAGAAGCCGCTGGCGTTCGGCCAGTTGGATGCCAAGGAGATCGCGCCGGAAGGATCGTTTCATACCGACTCCGGGCGTCCGGTCCGCGGCGGCGGCGGTATCCAACCCGATCGTGTCGTCGAACCGGCCGAGATGAGCCGTCTGGAGGTGGTGCTGGATGCGAGCGGCTCTATCACCACCTTTGCCGGCGAATATACTCGAACGCACGACATCGCGCCGGATTTCGACGTCACTCCTGAGATTCTGGACGAGTTGCGCGTGTTTCTTTCCACGCAGCACATCCAGCCTTCCGTAAGCGATTTTCTGAAGGACCGTGCCTGGATTCAAAGCCGGTTGAAGCAGGAGATCATCAACATGAAGTTCGGCGTAGCGAAGGGCGACGAAGTGGAAATGCAGCGCGACGCCGTGGTGCAGGCGGCGATCCAAAAATTACGCTGATTCCTTTGAAGAACGGAGGAAGTGGATCGCCATCGGCAGCACACTGAGGATCACGATGCCAATCACCACCTTTTCAAAGTTGTGGCGGACCACGGGAATGCCGCCGAGAAAGTAGCCTGCCAGGGTGGCGAGCAGCACCCAGCCCAAACCCCCGAAAACATTGAAGGACAGGAAGCGGGCATAGCGCATCTTCCCCACGCCCGCCATGAACGGCGCGAACGTCCGCACAATGGGCACGAACTTGGCGTAGACCAGCGTCTTACCGCCGTGCTTTTCGTAAAACGCCTGGGTGCGCTGCACATAGGCCTGCTTGAACAGGCGGGAGTCGGGGCGGGAGAAGATCTTCGGACCCGTGCGGTATCCCAGGAAATAGCCGCTTTGGTCGCCGATGATCGACGACACCGTGAGCAGCGCGCAGACTCGTACGATGTCCAGATCGCCCGCGCCACAAACCACGCCTACAGTGAACAAAAGGGAGTCGCCGGGCAGGAACAGACCCACCAACAGCCCTGTTTCCGCGAACACAACCGTGGCAAGCGCGGCATAGCCGAGCCATCCGGTCAATACCTGCGTCAGCAGGTGAATGAGCTTGTCCGGATCCGTTAGGCTGCGAAGAAATTCAATCAGCGCGCCGATCATCACGACCGCTGTTTCAGCGCCGTAGCGATCTTAACCACCAGATCGGTGTTGACCTTCAGCTTTTTCTCCGCGGTCAGTTTGGAGCGGATGCTGTCCGTGAAAAGGCTTAGCCGTTCCACGGCCTTTTCCTGCCGCAGGGTCGAGCGGATCGTCTCTTTTTCCGCAGCCAGTCCGGCCATGTCGGCCTCGTTCCTCGCCACAACCTTGTAGATCACGTCACGGCCGATGACGTCCACCGGGCCAAGAATGGTTCCCACGGGCTTCACGAAGGCATCCTTTACCGAGTTCGCGCCGCCGAGGCCCTCGACCGAGTCGGTTCTTCCGAACTCCGGCGGAGAACTTACTTCGAGCTTATACTCCCGGGCCACCTTTTCCATATCTTCGCCCGCGCGCAGTTTATCCGCTGCTTCCCGGGCTTTCTCTTTGGCGATCAAAGCCGACTTGTCGGTAATCGCGCGGTCCCGGACCTTATCCGTGACTTCCTCGAAAATCGCCGGCCGCGCCGCCACGCGGTTGGTGAGAACCGCCACCACCAGCCGGTTTGCCGGCAGCGAGAGCACAGGGGAAACATCATTCACCTTCATCTGTCCCAGCGCGCTGTCGACTTCCGGAGCTGAACCCAGCGTCGGCACAGGCGAGCCAGGCGCCTCATCCGTAACGGTCACCAACTCGACACCGAATTTCCTGGCGACTTCGGCGGCCGAGCCAGGCGACTTCACCAACGCATCGTGGACGCCGTCGGCCGTCTTCTGCATCGCTTCCGTGACCCGCTGCTTTTTCAATTCGGTCTCGAGCTCCGCCTTCACTTCCTCGAACGGCTTCACGCGGGCCTTTTCCTTCTCTTCCACCTTGATGATGTGATACCCGAACTCCGTGGTGACAACGTCGCTCAATTGGCCCGGATTCAGAGCGAATGCCGCTTTATCGAACTCCGGCACCATCTGCCCGTGCACGAACCAGCCGAGATCCCCGCCTTTGGGCGCGTTGGAACTATCTTCGGAATTCTTCTCAGCCAACTTGCTGAAATCCGCTCCGGCCTTCAATTGCTTCAGCAGATCCTCGGCCTTGGCCAGCGCCTGTTTTTTCTCCGCGTCGGACTTGCCCTGCGTTTTGATGAGGATGTGCCGCGCCTTGACGCGCTCCGGCATCCGGAAATTGTCCATGGAGGCCGCATAGGCGCTGTGTAGATCGGCGTCGGACACCTGCAGAGTCTGTTCGATCTTAGCCTGATCCGCGATCAAAACCTGGAAGGACCGCTTTTCCGGAATGAGATACTCCGCGTGATGCGCTTCGAAAATCGCGTGCAATTCTTCCGTCGTGGGCTTCACCTGATCCCGGAACTTAGCCGGCGGGAACGCGATGTACTTGATCGCCGCGCGCTCCTTTTGACGCCGGTATTGATCCTCGATTTCCTTATCGGTGACCACGGTGCTGGCGTAGACGATGTTCTTGACCTTCTTTGTCATCAACTGGCGGCGCATGTCGTCCACCAGGTCCTGCAGCGTCATTCCCGCCTGAGCCAGCCGCTGTTGGAGCTCATCCTTGGCCACCAGCACGCCATCCTTGAAGAACTGCGCGTACCCTGGCGTCTCCTGCAGAGCGGTCAGCACTTCGTCGTCGGTCACTGTCAAGCCCTGGCGTGCGAACTCGTAGTCCATCGCGCGCTCGTCCACCATCTGATCCACCATCTGCGGCAGGTAGATGTCGATCATATCCGGAGGCAGGGGTCCCCTCTGCATGAAGCGCTCCATCTGGAGCACGACATCCTGAGCGGTCAGCTTGGTATCGCCGATTTCGGCGACGGTGTTCTGGTCGTCATTGGCCTTGGTGGACTGGGAAGTGCCAAAACCGGGGATCAGATAGGTGACCATCGACAGGGCCACCACGGACAGCAGGCCAATCAGCATGTAGCGGACAGCCTTTTGGCGGCTGCGGAACAAATCGAACATAAAAGGTGATTACTCCTGACTACCTGGAGGACAGACGTTTGTATCTTACCAAATATGGCAATTACGCCAAGTATAGCAATTCACTGGCCTAATCCGCATTCCTGATGTATCGCCTTCACCGCACTCTCCAGGCCCTCCCGGCGGACGACGATGGCGATCGTCAACTCGCTGGACCCTTGCGCAATGGCGATGATATTGATATCGCGCTTCGAAATCGCGGTGAAGATGCGTCCGGCCAGGCCCGGCGTGCCGCGCATCCCCTCGCCCACCACGGCGATCAGGCCAACGTTCTTGTCGACCTCAAAAGGTTTCAAGTAACCATGGGCCAATTCGAGGGAGAGGCTCTCTTCGAGATGCTCCATCACGCTTCTTAATTCACTCTGACGGACCAGAAAGCAAAACGTCTGCCGGTAACTGGAGCAGGTGATGGCGAGAATTTCCACGTTCGCGCGGTCGAGGGCCTCCAGCGCGCGGGCCATGACCTTAGTTCCGCTGAGCACTGCATTGGCCGGCTCGATCGAAACCAGCGCCACGTCGGACATGGAAGTGACTGCGTGGGGGCCGCGCGCCGAACCGGTCAGCGCGGCACTGGGGACGATTTTCGTGCCGGGTTTGTCCACGGCGAAGCTGTTCTTGCTCCACACCGGAATTTCACGCTCCACCAGCGGCGCCAGCGTCCGGGGATGCAGGACCTTTGCGCCGTTGTAGGCAAGTTCCGCCGCCTCATTGTAGGTCACCATGTCCAACACCTTCGCGTCCGGAATCAGGCGAGGATCGCCGGTCATGATGCCGTCCACGTCGGTCCAGATCCACAACTCCGCGGCATCGAGCGCGGCGGCCACGATGGAAGCTGAAAAATCCGACCCTCCCCGGCCCAGCGTGGTCGGACGGCCGTCGAGCGTCGATCCGTTGAACCCGGTCATCACCGGCAGGCGCTTTTCGACGAGCAGCGGGCGCAGGGTCTGTGCGGCGCGGTGCCGCGTGTGTTCCATCAAAGGCGTGGCGTTGCCGAACATCGCGTCCGTGGCGATGACGTCCGCCGCGTTTACGGAAGCGGACGGCACGCCTTCGGATTCCAAAAATTCCGCCAGGAGAAACGCGCTGAGCCGTTCGCCGATCGCCACGGCTTCATCGATGGAGCGAGGCGGACGCTCGCCCAGCATCATCATCCCCTTGGCGATCCGCGAAAACTCGCCGATGAGGGCATGGACTCCCGCGAGCGCGGCTTCCTGGCGCGAAGAGGGCAGGAGTTCGCGGCAAACCTCGAAGTGGCGCGCATACAACTGCTTTAAATTCCCATCGAGCCCGGCCTGATCCCCGGCTTCGGCTTTGCGCAGCGAATCGAGCAGCAGGTCGGTGACCTTGGACATCGCCGAAACCACCGTGACCACGGGCCGTTTGGCGTGCTGTCCGGCGGAAATCTCCGCGGCCACGCGGATACGCGCGGCCGAGCCCATGCTCGTGCCGCCGAACTTCATTACCAGCAAATCCAGCATTCCTGCTTCAATGTCCCTTCCCGTTGGAGGTGCGCGCCCGCACGATTTTCAAGATTGCTTCTTCCACCTGCTCCGGCGTCAGCGCGGTAGAGTCGACATATTCCGCGTCGGGGGCCTGCATGAGCGGAGCCTCGCCGCGGGTACGGTCGCGCTGATCTCTTTCGGCGATTTCGCGCCCGATCTGGGCGGCATCGGCTCCGGTTTCGAGGGCCCGGCGGCCGGCACGAATTGACGGATCGGCGTCGAGATAAATCTTCACATCGGCGCCGGGAAATACCACGGTTCCGATGTCGCGGCCTTCCATCACCACGGGATGGAGGCTGCCGATCCTTCTTTGTTCATCGCGCAGGGCGCGGCGCACGCCGGGCGCGGTGGAGACCTTCGACGCGGCTTTCGAGACTTCGGGATCGCGAATGGCCGCGGTCACGTCCTCGCCGTTCAACAGCACTTGGGAATCGCCCTCAAACTCAATGCGGGCCTCGCGCGCCAGTTGCTCCAGCTTGAGGGCGTCATCAAGGCCGATGCCCGTGCGCATCGCCCACAGCGCGACGGCGCGATACATCGCTCCGGTATCGATGTACGTAAAACCCAGCCGCCGCGCGAGCGCGCGCGCGATGGTGCTCTTGCCGGCCCCCGCGGGCCCGTCGATCGCGACGATGAATGGTTTTGGCATTTCCGATGTGCCGCGATGCTCCCGGCTACTTGGTCCAATCGTTCCGGTACACCTTTCCGTCCTTCATGACGAACTTCACGCGGCTGAGCACTCTTGCGTCCTCCAGCGGATTCCCGTCCACCGCGATCACGTCGGCAAAGTGATTGGCCTCAAGCGCGCCCGCCTTGCCTTCGATGCCGATCAGAGCGGCCGCTTCCAGCGTCGCCGCGCGGATTGCTTCGATCGGCTTCATGCCCCACTCCGTCATGGTGGCGAATTGCCTGGCGTTGTCGCCGTGCGGATAGACGCCGCCGTCCGTGCCGAACGCCATGCGAGCTCCAGCCAGATACGCGCGGCGGAAATTGGTCCGCTGCAGCTTGCCGATCGCCCTCTCTTTTTCAATCGACTCCGGCAGCATCCCTACCTTCGCGCCTTCCTGCAGGATGTAGTCGTCGTTGTAAATGTCGAACACCAGGAACGTGCCGTGCTGTTTGGCCAACGCGATGCCTTCCTCATCAATCAGGCTGGCGTGCTCAATCGAATCGATGCCCGCGCGGATGGCGTCTTTGATCGATTGGGTGCCGTGCGCGTGCGCGGCCACCTTGCGGCCCAGTTTGTGCGCCTCCTCGGCGATGGCGGTCATTTCCTCCAGCGTGTACTGCGGCGCGCCCGGCAGATCGCCCTTCGAAAGCACCCCGCCGGAAGCGCAGATCTTGATCAGATCGACGCCATATTTGACGTTTTCCCGCACCCTGGTGCGAGCAGCCCACGGTCCATCGGCCACGGCCTCATCGTGGAACTTGAACTCCGGGGCGAGCAGGTTGTTATCGCAATGCCCGCCCGTAATTCCGAGGGCAGGACCGGACACAAACATTCTCGGCCCTTCAATTTCTCCGGCGGCGATGCCGTCGCGCAGGGCGACGTCGGAATAACCGCTCGCGCCGACGTTGCGCACCGTGGTGAACCCCGCCATCAACGTCTTGCGGGCATTCTTGACTCCGGCCACCGTCTGGCGCGGGACGGAAACACCGAGCGCTTCATAGCCGTTCTGCGCCGGCTCGCCGGTGAGATGATCGTGCACGTCCATCAAGCCCGGAAGGCAGGTGCCTTTCGAAAGATCGACAACCTCCGAACCCGCCGGGGCGGCGATGTTCACCCCGAGCACAATCCCCTTTTCCACCACGATGGTGGCGTTGGGAATCAGTTCGCCCTTTTTCACGTCGAGCAGCGAACCGCAGCGGATCACCGTCGCCGCAGGCAGCGTGGAGGCACACAAAGTGAGGAGGATGGCAAGACGCAAGCTGGATTACCCCGGAAGCTTTTAGTATGGCAGATCATCGCAATGCCGCAATTTTTG
>JBBIVT010000007.1:43167-65222 GCA_037439565.1 Acidobacteriota bacterium
CTGCCGCAGGATCGTAATCACGTCGTCGGCGGTGATCACGCCGGCCAGCTTACCCTCCTCGTCCACCACGGGGAGGGTCAGGATGTTGTATTTATCGAAAATCTCCGTCACCCGATCCTGTTTTTCGCCGACCTGCACCTCAACCATATTGTCGGAGGCGAGCATGCGCAAAGGCGTTGGGGCATCGTGCAGGAAGAGCCTCGCCAGCGCGATGCTGGCTTTCAAACGCTCCTGGCCATCGACCAGGAAAATCGTGTTGAGCGTCTCCAGAAGGTCTTCATTTTGCTTGAGCGCCTGCAGCGCGTCGGCCACGGTCGATTGGTCCTGCAGGGCGATGAACTCGGTGTTCATCAGGCCGCCGGCAGTATCTTCTTCGAATTCAAGGAGTTCGCGGACCTCGGTTTTCGGTTCGTGCTCCATCTCCTCGAGGATTTCCTCGCTGGTTTCCGAGCCCAATTCCGCCAGGGCGTCGGCGGCCTCATCGGGGCTCATCTCCTCGACAATGTCGGCGGCGGTTTCGGTTTCGAGGGATTCGAGGATGCTGGCCTGAATATCGGGCTCTACTTCCGTCAGCGCGTCGGCGGCCACTTCGCTGTCGATGTTCTCAAAGATGGATTCGCGGTCCTCGGGCGACAGTTCCTCGACGATATCCGCCAGGTCGGCCGGATGCATGTCTTCGAGCAGGCGGTTAGAGATGTTCAGGCGCAGGCGGCGCTGCGGGTCCGGCTCAATGATGTTGCAAAATTCCCAACGGATGGAATTCGGCGGGATGCGGCCCTGGATACGCCTGACCAGCCGAGGCGGCGCGATGCCCTGCAACAGGCGGCGGAAAATACTGCGGATGCCGATGTCGATTTCGAGCACCCAGAGCTGGTCGCAGCCGTCCTCAATCATGCGCTCAAAGGTGACGTCGTTGATGCGCACCACCTTGCGCCCCTGCGCGTCGATAATCTGCTGGTCGAGAAGATCGCGGACCATCCGGAGCATGTATTCGTCGGAGTGATAGGGCGTCAGATTCTCGTCGCGGAGGTGGATCCCTTCGAGGGAGATGGAGCGGATCTGATCGTGGCGGACGGTAAGCCAGGTGGCGCCGGCCCCGCCGATCAGGAAGCGGTCAACGCGAACCGGATCGATGAGCGGGACGACCGCGGCATCCTTGACCACGCCGATCCTGCGCCCCTTAAGGTCAAAAACCTTGAGGCCCATAAGTTCGGTGAGGAACAGAAACTTTTCCGCCATCGCGCGCCAGGATCCATAGTGGAAAAACGGCCCAACTTTAAGACTGAAAAAGGGGGACAGATCGATCCACCTTTTGCAGTAGCCCTTTAGAAACCACTATGAACCATGCCGCTGGAAGGCGCAAGCATTTTCTACCCCAAACGTTTTGCGTGTTACGAATCGCTTAACGCACAGACCAAAGCGCCCCTGGCGGTGGAGTGCAGAGGATCCCGAGCAACGCGAATATCGGAAACGGCGATGGGGAAATCCTGCTCCCAGAGCAGCTTTTCAAAGCGATCCCGGAAGCCTGGCGGAAGCGCGGTGCCTCCAGACAGGACCAGGGGAACCGGCCGGTTGAATTTCGGCAAGCTCGACGTGCGCGTGAAGGCTTCCTTAAGGGCGGAGACCAGGGACCGGATCATGTCGTCGTAGTAGACGCCGAGCACCTGATGGACTTTATCCTCGAAGAATCCGTTGAAATGGAACGAATCCTCCTTGGTGAGGCGGATACGGTTGGCGCGCTCGCCAGTGACAGCGGCCGCGTTGGTGTCGATATAATCGCCCGCCTTGGGGATGCTGAAGCTGAGGATCGGGACGGACAGATAGGCCAGGCAGACGTTACAGAGTCCGCCGCCGAGGCTGACGCCGATGCCGGTGTAGTTGGAACTCTCCAGCTCGCTATAGACGATGGCGAGGCCTTCATTGATGCTGGCCGGCTCATAGTTCAGATCTACGAGGATCTGGCGCACGGTCGCCTCGTGATAGGTGAGCGAGTTTTCCGCGCCGAGAGGCGGCGCGGGCACCGTGAAGCAGACCTTCTGCTTATTGTCGCCCTCATCGCGATGGCTGCTGAGCATGGTGGCGAGGATCTCCCGGATCATGGCCAGACTGTCCGGCTCCTTGGCGTCGAGCAGGCCCGCGGTCATCGGGCGGCGCGTTTCGGCGTTCAAAAGAGCGGCGAACTTCTCGCTCTCATTTCCGTGGACGACGATCTGTCCGGCTCTTACCGTGTGGGGAACCTTCTCGCGCTCCAGCACGCCCTCGGTGATTTTCGAGTGCGGAATGGCGACAAAGGCGTTCAACTGGGACTCATAGCGAAAATCGTCCCCGGAGCGTTGGGCGATGACGATGCGGCTGGTTCCGACGTCGAGCCCGAGCGCGCGGGACGAACTGGTTTGATTCATATCACTCATTTCCCTGCCTCCTCACCCTGTTCTTCCTTCAGGGCGACTTCAATATCCTTGTACCTGCGCCGCAGAACCGAGCGGTATTTTCCGGTTTCGACGCCCTCCGCCGCTGCCTGGCGGGCGACCCATAACTCGGCCAGATCCAGGCCGCGCCATCGCACGCCCGTGACGCGCAGGAACACGCGGTCATAGTCGAAGCCGAAGACGTATAAGCTGGCCAAAGGGATGGCGTAGTTGTCCGGCAGCCCCACTTCGGCGAAGGGAAATTTTCCCGCCCAATCGGTGTGGTCGCCGATGTGCATATTTTGCGGATTCACCGACACCTGCGCATGCGTCACGCAGTTTTCCGCGGGAATCGCATAACGGGAGCGAAGCATCTCCGTGAGCACCTTGGCTGAGGCGATCTGCGCCGGCGTGATGGCGTCCGCGGCGCTGGTCTGCCCTTCCACCGAAACACCGAGAAAACTGTCGTTCAAGTTGACGTAGACGCCGCGGGCATCGGCCCAGACCGATGCGCCCGCGTGATTGGCCGCGTCCGACTCCCGGACCACGCGGAACACCCGTCCGAAGCGGTCGATTTGGTAATGATAGGCGCGTTCCTGCCTCACGACGTCGATCGCGCTGCGGCCGCTTACCTGCAACTGGCGATTTTCCTTTTCCTCAAACGGCGCAAGGTTGCTTTCGGTGGTGTGATAGACAATTCCGACGGGGGCATTGCCTTCGCCTTGACGGATGCCGCCGGTGGAAAAAACCGGGAACGGCCGGCGGGGCCGGTTGGAAACGGCGAACCGAAGGTCGATTCTGAGCCCGTTGCTAAAGAGTTCCGAGGACTCGGAGCGATCCACCAGCCAGACGCGCGGGACTGGTTCCGCCGTCCGCGCCGCCTTGGGGGCATCGGGAGCAATCAGGAGGCGTTCTTTCGCCAGCGTCTCGGCGGTGCCTGTCGGCACCGGGACCAGGACAACAAGGGCGGCTAATCCCGCTGCCAACCAACCGGCGCGGGTCCATGATTTCTTCGACTTGCGCCGCTGGACCTGAGGGCGCATCTCCTGACGCAGGAATCGCAACCGTTCCACCGGATCAAGGATTTGGCCGGCCCGCTGTTCGAGCGCCAATGAGGGCGGCTCGAAGATGGAAATGTGCGCCATGGTCCTCTAGGGGGAGTAGGTTTCCAAACGGAAATCTCTCTCTTCGCGAGGAATCGACAGAGCAAGGGGAAAACCTTAGTCCTTCTTAGCAGGTTGGTCTACGGTGTCTACGACCAGTTTGGAATCCGCCTGAAATTTCCGGTAGTCGCGATAGGTAATGTCGATGTCCGCCCGCATCTTCTTCAAGAGGGCAAGCCGCGCCTCGGCGTGCACGGAAATGTGCGAGGGCAGCCAGACCTCCTGGTTTACGCGGGTCTGCTCGAAGGTCAGCCGCGCGCCGGGGGCGATGCGGAACAGAAAGAATCCGAAGGAGAGGGTATCGGTGGCTTCCCCCTCGGCTTTCACCCAGTGATACTCGCCTTTGTCGATCCAGATTTTGCCGTGCAATTTCGAAAAAACCTTGGCCTCGGACCGCTGGGGGCGGTAGCCAGGCTTGGGATCCACGGACAGCACCCAGGCGGGTTTGCCGCTCACCGCCTCCTCGCCCACAATGCGGAAGTCGTAGGCTTCACTGAACTCGCGCAGGAATTTCTTTTCGTCCCGGCGCTCCTTTTCGAGTCTTGTCTTTTCGGAGGACGATTCGCGGCGGCGCCTTTCGAGCTCATTGTCGAGCTTGCGGTCCTCCTTGGCCGCGTCCTTCGCCGAAAGAGACTTATCGTTGCGGGCGACCAGCTTTTCGTAGGGCCTGCCTTCGAGGACCAGGATTTCGTTGGTCTCGACTTCGGCTTTGGAAACCCTTCCCTTGGCGTCGAGTTGGCGAAACTCCGTGCGCTCCAGATAGGTGTAATCCTTGCGATTTTCAAAATTGGTGAAGTCGCGGGCTGTGGAGCGGCGAATGATTTCGTTGGCGTCCTGCGCGAACGCGGCCGAGGCGAAAAGAAGCGGTAGCAGCGCTCGCATACTTCATTGTACGCGGGCCCTTTGCCGGGAGTTTCAGTTTTCGGCGCGCAGAGCCGCCGCCGGATCCGTCTTGGCCGCCCTTCGGGCCGGCGCATAGCTGGCGAGCAACCCTGTTAGGATCAACGCCATGGCCGTGGCTGCGAACACTAGCGCGTCGAGCGGGCTGACGCCGAAGAGCAGACTTGCAAGCAGGCGCGTGAGCGCTGCCGCTGCAGCGATTCCCAGCACGATGCCCGGAATCACGGTTCCCATGCCGCGGCGGATCATCATTCGAAGCACCTGGCCGGGCTGAGCACCGATGGCGAGCCTCACCCCGATCTCGCGGGTGCGCTGGATCACATCGCTGGACATGAGGCCGTAAATACCGAGAATGGTGAGCGCCAGCGCCGTCATTGCGAAACCGGAGATCAACCAGGACTCGATCTTCGGCTCACGAAATGCGGCGTCGAGGCGGTCCTCCATCGCGGACATGCTGTCGATCACCTGATTCGGGTCGATGCGGCGCACGGCTTCCCGGACGGCGGACATCGCGAATTGTGGATCGCCCTGAACGCGCAGGACGAAGCTCGAAAGGGGCCAGGAAAGATCGCGGCCTGAGACGTAAACCTCGGCCGGCGGAGCGGGCTGCAGAGAGCTCTGGCGGACGTCGCCGACGATTCCCACGATCTCCATCCACTGCTGATTCTGGCCGGGTTTGGGATTGGGATTGAAGGTTACGAAGCTGCCGAGCGCGTCTCCATCGGGGAAGAATTTCCGGGCCAGCGTCTCATTGATGACCGCCTCGTGCTTCGCCGGCTGGAACATCCGGCCGGCTTTCAGGGGAATGCCGATGGTCTGAAAATAGGTTTCGCTGGCGGCGCGATGGTAGGTGGACTCTTCCTGCAAGGCGGCGGGCAAATCGCGATTGCGGATGGCGATGGGGCCGCTCTGGGTGCCTCCGTCGAAGGGCAGCCGGTCGCTCCAGCCAGCGGAGATGACGCCGGGGATCGAAGAAAAGCCCTCGATGGCCTGCTCGCGAAACGCCGCCACGCGCGTGTCCGGGGCGTTCCAAGGGAAGCTGATGTTCACACTGAGCACGCCGGCCGGAGAAAATCCCAGCGGAGCTTTCTTCATCTTCAAGAAGCTTTCGCCAAGCAACCCCGCGCCCATCAGCAAGAGGAATGAAAGGGCAACCTGACCGGTGACGAGCGAACGGCGGGCGAAAAACGCCTTGGCATCGCGAGGCTTCGCGGAGGATCCCGAGGCCGCGCGCGCCGCATGCCAGGCCGGCGCGATTCCGCACATCGCTGTGCAGATCAGCGCGAGCGTCACGGCGAACAGAACGATGCGCCCGTCGATAGCCGCCGTCTCCAGCCGGGGAAGGTCCGCGGGCAGGATCGCCTTTAGGCCGTCGAGACCGAAGACAGCGAGGGCCAGGCCGAGTGCGCAGCCTGCCGCGGCGAGCAGACCGCTTTCGGTCAGATAGAGACGGATGAGGCTGAACCGGCTTGCACCCAGGGACACGCGGATGGAGGTTTCCCGTTGCCTCTCCGCCGCGCGAGCCAGCAAGAGGCCGGCAACGTTGATGCACGCCGTGAGCAGCACCAGCGCGACGGTGGCGAAAACCGCGAACACCGGCTGGCGAGCCTCCGACGTCTCGCTTTCGAGCAGCGGCAAGGCGCGAGCCGTCAGATCCTTGTCGGTTGCCGGATAGAGACCGCGCAGACGATCCGCGACGGTCGCAATCTGGGACTGAATTTCGGAAAGTGTCACGCCAGGCTTGATTCGCGCGATGGCCGGCAGGAACGCCGCCTTGCGGCTGGCGCGCTGCACCTCGGGCGGCGCGGGGATCAGCGCATCCACGCGCTCGGGATTGCTGAATTCCCCGGGCAGGATGCCGATGACGGTGTGGGGCTTGCCGTCGAAGTTCAGCGCTTGTCCAAGCATCCCTTGGTCGCCGCCGAAGCGTCTGCGCCAGTATCCGTCGGTCAACAGGACCACCGAATCGCCTTGCGCGGACTCTTCCCGAGGGGTAAACTCCCGCCCGAATTGAGGCTTGATTCCCAGCACATGCAGAATCGGCCCGAACGAACGCATGGCGCGGACCCGCTCGGCATCGCCCCTGCCTGTCATCACAAGCTTTTCGGTGTAAAATCCGGTCGCCGATTCGATTCCCGGAACCTGCGTCCTCCAATCGGCGAGCCTCTGCGGATTGCCGTTGCTGGGGTTACCGTTTTTGAACTCCTGAATGAGGATGAGCCGATCCGGCGACGGGAACGGCAAGGGCTTCAGGAACATCGCGTCCACTACGGTGAAGATGGCGGTTGTCGAGCCGATGCCCAAGGCCAGTGTCAGGACAATGGCGATCGCCAAACCGGGCCGGCGGGCGAGGCTTCTGAAGGACTGATAAATTTCGGGCATGAATGCACTACCGATGATAAAACAGGGGGTTACGAATCACTTTTGTTGGGGGGGCCCGGCAATTTCGCTCTCTGAGTCCGACCTGCCTTCGCCCAGGGGCGCGTTTCGCCACAGCCTATGGGGAATTGTGGAGCGACTGCCGAATTAGGGGATATGCCTGAACCTGGCCTCGCCTATCTCTCGCAGCGGAAGCTGCATTTGCGGAACAAAGGCGTTACGCAGACGCTGGAGAGCGAGTTTGAACGCACGGTGCGGGAACGCACGGCCTCCATCGAGCGCCGCAACTCCTGAAAAACGCAGGGGCGTGGCGCGATGTTTCTGGGCGGCGCGGGGCTGGCGCAGCAGCAGGCCGCGGCGAGACAGATACCGGTTCTGATCACCGGGCTGACGCGGGCTCCTGGCGGCGGCCTGTTGTACTCAATGGAAACAGACTCCATCAGCGGGATTTTTCTGCGGGACGCGGAGGGCGTGGAGACGCGCCTTTTTCACACCGCGGATTTTCGGATTCGCCATGCGGCTCTTCACACGGACGGAGCGACCCTGGCGGCGACGGCCTTTCATCAGGACAGCATGCGATCCAACATCGCGGTGCTGCCGTTGCATGGCAGCGATTTTTCGGAAGTGACGGAGGGCGACTCGTTCGACCAGGTCCCACAATGGGTTCCCGGAGAAGGGCGGCGCGTCGTTTTTCAAAGCGCGGGCGTGGGCCGCGACGCGGCGGGCAACTTCGCGGGGCTGGACCCATGCACGATTCACCGTCTGGACGCGGACTCGGGAGACCTGGAGGAGATCGCGGCGGAGGACGGCCAAGACCTGCTACAGCCCCTGCAGACCGGGGACGGGACGCTCTACTACATCCGGAAGCCTTACGAATCCGGTAATCCGGAAGTGAGTCTGGTGGGATCGTTGAAGGATGCCGCGATGTTCCCGTTTCGGCTGGGGCGGGCGGTGTTTCAGTACTTCAACATATTTTCGATGATGTACACGGGCAAGCCCCTGGTTACGAATAAAGGAGCGGTACAGAGACCGATCGACCCGCGGCAGGCGCTGATTTACGGGAATCTGGCGCAGGCACAGATGAGACAGGCGCACGCGGACGATGCGCAAGGGCTGGTGCCGCCGTCGTGGGAACTGGTGAGGAGGCGTCAGGGCGGACAGAAGGAGATCGTGGCGAAGAATGTGCTGACCTACGATGTGGCGGATGGCGGGAGGGTCGTTTGCTCCAACGGCGTGTCCATTCTGGCCATCGGGCCGGATGGAGACTCGCAGTGCCTGGTGCGGGGCGAGTTGATCGAGAGGGTGCTCACGCTCTAGGCGTGGGCGGAGCGGGCCACGGGAGTTTCGGCGGGGATCGTGATGATGAACTCCGCGCCGCGGCCGTCGGCGCGATTGGCGGCGCGCACTTCGCCGTCGTCCTGCTTGACGATGGTTTCCACGATGTGCAGCCCGAGGCCGCCCTGGAGTTTCGTCGAGACGTGCGGGCGGAACAGGTCGTCCAGAATCTCCGGCGCGATCCCTTCGCCTTCGTCGCGCACGATGATCTGCGCGTTCCCTTCGTTGCGGCGGGCGCTCACCTGAATCGAGCCGCCGTCCGGCATGGCCCGCATGGCGTTTGAGAAAAGATTGATCAGGACGCGCTCCCAGGCCCAGGTGCGGCGCAGTTCGATGCCCGGTTCGATGTCGCAGATGAAATGGATGTCAGGACCGCGGCCGCCGATGAGGGAATCCTCGGCGAAGGCGATGGCGTTTTGCAGAATGGTCTCGAAGGGCGCGGGCGGCTGCTCGGCCTGTTGCAGACTTTCGGTGATCCCCTTGCCGCGCTCGATGCTGCGCAGGATCACCGCTGACACGGGAGCCCATTGCGGATCCCCGGCAAGCAGGTCCGCGGCTTCCACCAGCGTCTGAAACACGTTATTCAAATCATGGACAAGGCAAGGCAGCGTAAGGTCTGTTGCCTGATTCATTCGCATTTCTCCGTTAGCCGGCGATCTGTCGAAGTGTACTAAAAAATTCGGGGAAAGACACGCCCGCGCATTCGGCTCCGTCGATGGCGCACGGCCCATCGGCGGCCAGGGCCGCTACCGAAAACGCCATGGCGATGCGGTGGTCGCCGCAGGAATCGATTTCTGCGGCGTGGAACTGCTGCTTGCCCGCCACATGAAACCCGTCCGGCGCGGATTCGATTTCCACGCCCATGCGCTTCAGGTTCATCTCGATGGTGGCGATGCGGTCGGTTTCCTTTACACGCAGTTCCGCGGCGTCGCGCACGGTCAGGCCCTGCTCGCTGGCCGCGCCGAGCACCGCCAGCGCCGGAATTTCGTCAATCAGAGCCGCGGTCAGCGCTCCTTCAATGACGCCGCCCTTCACCCGGGACGCGCGCACGCGCAGGTCGCCGATCACTTCGCCTCCGCTCTGCTGCAGGTCCAGGATCCGGATGGACGCGCCCATACCGGCGAGAAAATCGAGCAACGCGGACCGCGTCGGATTCAGCCCTACGCCGTGAATCACCAGGTTCGATTCCTTCATCAGAAGCGCGGCAACCAGGAAGAACGCGGCCGAACTGAGGTCGCCGGGAACCACCAGTTCGCGTCCGGTGAGCTTCGCCCCGGCGCGCAGGGTGATCACGCGCTGTTCGGACTCAATCTCCGCGCCGAACTCCGCCAGCGCGATTTCGGTGTGATCCCGCGTGCGGACGGGCTCGCGAACGATGGTGTCGCCCTCGGCGAAAAGCCCCGCGAGAAGCACGCAGCTCTTCACCTGGGCGCTGGCCATGGGCAGGGTATAGTCGATGGCGCGCAACGGACGGCCATGGATGGCGAGCGGAGGGAACTGGCCGTTTGTTGCCTCAATGTGCGCGCCCATCCGGGTCAACGGCTCGATGATACGCTTCATGGGACGCTTCGACAGGGACTCGTCGCCGCCGATTTTCGAAGTGAATTTCTGCGCTGCCAAAATGCCGGAGAGCATACGGATGGTGGAGCCGGAGTTGCCCGCGTCCAGCGCGGCGGAGGGCTCCCGCAGCGCTCCACCGTGGACGATGGTGAGGCCGTCTTTGCGCTCGACGGCCGCGCCGAGCGCCTGCATGCATCCGAGCGTCGACTGGCAATCCGCGCCGGTGGAATAATTCGTGATTTTGCTTTCGCCCTCGGCAATCGCGCTGAGCATCCCATAGCGATGGGAGATGGATTTATCGCCCGGAACAGAGATGAGGCCGGAAATGGCTTTGGCTGGAGAAATGGTTTCCCGCATTACTGAACCTTCACCGTGATGGTTTGCGAAACGCTGTGGCCGGCGTTATCTTCCGCCGTGAGCGTATAGCTGGCCGTCGCGCGGGGCGACGTCTGAATGCAGCGGCTGAGCGAGGGCGTCAACGCTTCAATGGGAGGCTCGATGCGCACCTTGGCCGCGTTGGCGACTCCGTAGCAGATCAGCGCCTTCTCGCCCGCGTGAATGGCGGGGGGCGCGTAAAATTGAGTGATTTTCAAATCCGATCCGATCCTATTCAGTGCGATTTGGTCCGATTCCAGCTTCCTGGCCGCCGCCGCCGCTTCCATCCTCTTGTTTTCCTCGGAGCGGGAGTAGAAGGTCCAGCCGGTGTAAAGCATTGCCACGACGGCACCGGCCGAGGTATACGGCAGGAGCTTCCGCGGCGACATCCTTCTTATTATGAACGAACGACGGGCTCGGCTATCGGCCTCAAGTCGCCCATCAGCTTGTGCAGGAGGAATAACGCGATCAGGTAGAACGTGCTCATCATCAGAAACAATGGCGTGTAGCCGATGAACTTAACGAGATAGCCGGGCACGATGGCAGAAAAAATCACGCCGCCGAGGCCTCCCATGCAGCCGCCGATGCCGTTCACGCTGCCCAGGGCGCTCTTGGGAAACACGTCGGAGGTGGTGGTGAACAGGTTCGCCGAGAATCCCTGGTGAGCCGACGTCGCGATGCTGAACAAGCCCACGGCGAGCAGAGCGTTCGGCGCCACCACGCCGAGGGCGGCGATGGGCATCGCGATCGCGCAGACCAGCATCGCCGTTTTGCGCGCCTTGCCTTTATCCCAGCCGCGCTCCATCAGGAAGCCGGAGAGCCAGCCTCCGCCCAGGCTGCCGAAGCAGGCCACGAAGTAGATGAAGGAGAGCGCCCGCGCGTACTGCTTGTCGGTCATGTGGCGCGCGTCGTGCAGACACAGGGGCAGCCAGAAAAGATAGAACCACCAAGCCGAATCGGTGAGAAATTTGGCGCTGGCAAAACCCCACGTCTGCTTGTATTTCACCGCTTCCAGATAGGAGACTTTGACGAGTTTCTCCTCCAGCTCGACCTGGGGGGGCGTGCGATAGCTGGCCCACCACAGGATCAGCCACAGGCCTCCCAGGGAGCCGGTGAGCAGGAAGCAGGTGCGCCACCCGAATGCCTGGTTTAAGGCCACGAATGCCGGAGGCCCGACGACTTGCGCCAAATTTGATCCGGAGTTGAACAACCCTGTTGCCAGCGCGCGCTGCTCCTGGGGAAACCATTCGGCCACGCCCTTGATCGCCGCGGGAAAGTTGCCCGCCTCGGCGAAGCCGAGCATTCCGCGAAATCCGGCCAGTTGAAACGCGCTGGCGGCCGTCGCGTGCAGAGCCGCGGCAATCGACCAGGCACCCGCTGAGACGCTGAATCCCGATTTCGTGCCCAGGGCGTCCACGACGCGTCCCATCACCAGGTAGCCGATGGTGTAGGCAGCCAGAAAAGCGGCGGTCAGGTAGCCGTAGACAGTCTCATCGATGTGCAGATCCGAGCGCATCACGGGGATCAGGACCGCAAAAATGGTGCGGTCCATATAATTGATCAGCGTCGCCAGGAAGAGGAGAAAGAGAATCCACCAGCGCATGGATTTCCGATTATGTCAGGTTTATCTTAGTCACGGCGCAGGCGGATCGTGCCGATGAGAAATCGTGACCTTTTGGATCGTCTTTTTCCTGGCGCAAGACGTCCCGGCGGACCGTATTCGCGCGGCGATGGAGTCGTCCCTGGCGCAGCAGCGCGCCTCAGTGCAGCAGCAGGCCCGCGCGGCCGGCGCGGCGATGATTCCGTGGACGCCTCCCACCGCCTCGGCGGCGCGCCTGATGCCGTCCATTATGTTTCAACCGTTCTGCGATCCCGTTCCCCAGCCGGAGTTATCGAAAATGATCGAGAGCGCGGCGGAGAAGAACGGCGTCGCCGGGCCGGTGATCCGCGAGGTCGCGCGCCAGGAGTCCGGCTTCTTTCCCTGTGCCGTCTCTCCCAAGGGAGCCGAGGGCCTGATGCAGTTGATGCCCTCCACGCAGGATCAGTTCAAGGTGATGGATCCGTTCAGCCCGATCGCCAGTATCGATGCCGGGACGAAGCTATTGAAGCAGTTGCTCGACCGGTACCATGGCGACCTTTCACTCGCCCTGAGCGCGTATAACGCCGGGGCCGCGGCGGTGGATAAAGCAGGCGGCATCCCGCAGATCCCCGAGACACAGAATTACGTTACCAGTATTCTGAGCCGGCTGGCGCAGTGACGGCGCTTACTGACCTTGTTTTCTCGCGACCAATACCCGGGATGGATAGCCGGTCTGCCGGACGAACTCGTCATGGGTGATGGTCAGCCCCGCGTCGCGGATCAGATCCGGGACAGAGTGCTCCACCTGGCGGCCCCAGAAGGCCGGAGCGATGCCTCCGGCGATGGCATAAAGCCGGTTGAAGATGTCCGCGTTCTGGCCGATGACCACCAGCGCGAAGGTTCCGCCGGGCTGCAACACTCGCGCGACCTCCCGCAAGGTCAACCGGATATCGTCCCGGCCCAGCAACTCCAGTAAATAGCAGCACACCACTGCATCGAAGCTTCCGCTGCGGAAGGGCATGCTGCGGACGTCCACCGCGCCGCAATGAGCCTGCGCCGAAGGCATTTCCTGGCGAGCCCTACGCTGCGTCCGCGCGGCCATGTTGGGCGAAAGATCGAGCCCGAACGTTTTTCCGCCGGGATTGGCGCGCAGCAGCCGCCGGAACATCTCGCCGGAGCCGGTTGCGATTTCCAGCACCTTTGCGCCATTCTCAATCCCCGCGTGCCGCAGAACACAGCGGTGCGCCTTGGAATGAAAGAAAAACGTGCTTGCCGGATAGACGGAGGAGAGCCGGTCGTAAACACGCCGGGTGCGCTCGGCCAGCGTACGCGACATTCCTTCCGCGCGTGGTAAAGGAATGGAGTAGTTGAAATCGCCCAAAAGAAACGTCCTTATGAACCTATCGCCACAGAGTTGACTATCCCTACCCTACCACTGGGCTGCTCCGGAAGTTCGATCCCGGTGCTGGTGCCTTCGCCCAACTTGCTGTCGATCCACAATTTGTAGTCGTCGCCGAACAGCACTTTCAGCCGCTCGTTCACGTTGCTGATTCCGATACCCTGCTCGAATAGCGTGGCCAGTTTATTCTCCGGAATCCCCACGCCGTCATCTTCGACGAGGATCTGCAGGCGTCCGCCGGCGATCCGGCTGCGCAGCCGGATCGTGCCTCCGGAAACCTTGCTCGACAAGCCATGACGGATGCTGTTTTCGACGATCGGCTGCAGCAGCATACTCGGCACCAGCATGTCCAGAGTGGCCGGATCGATGTCCTTCACCACGTTCAGCTTTTCGCCGAAGCGCACTTTCTCGATGGCCAGGTAATCGTCGATGAACGACAGCTCTTCGCGGAGCGCGGTGAGATTGTCCTGCTGCCGCAGCAGCCGTCTTAAGATATTGGACAGTTTATAGACCACCTGGCGCGCCTGCTCCGGATCCTGCCGGATCAGCGATGCCACGGAATTGAGCGTGTTGAAGAGAAAATGCGGATTGATCTGCCGGCTGAGCGCCGCCAGTTTCGCTTCATTTAAGCGCAACTGCTGCTGTTCCAGTTTCTTTTCGTTGCGATTGCTGTTCCAGACTTTGATGGGCAGGACGGTGGCGAACAGAGTGGTGGCATAGACTGCCACGATGGTCCACGGCGAGAGGGGCGACCATTTCTGTTGAATGGCGAACACGCCGCGATGCTGGGGGAAGCGCGCGATCTCCGAGCGCAGCAACTCCGCCAGGAGGATTGCGAGGATGCACAGCAAACTGAATCCGGGCAGGCGCAGGTCGCGCTTGCGGGCCAGCCGCCAGAGATTCAGATCGGGGAACGGAGAAAACGCCCAGATGGCTTCGCGGTCCGGCGCGATGTCCCGGAGCAGGCCGCCCACCACGCCCGCCGCCGCGAACAGAGGCATGGACATCAACTCGCCGTTGAACATCGCGGGGATGGAGATCAGCACGCCCGACATCAGGCCGGTGACGTAGCCGCCCAGCAGTCCCAGCGCCAGGCTGCCCTCCATGCCCAGGTCGACCGCGGCATAGGCGTCCTTGGTCAGGACCCTGGTGAGCACGCCGGAACCGAAAATCGTGGCGCAGACGCACGCCATTTGGACGCGCTGGACCAGGGTGCGCTCCTCGCGCATCAACATTCTTTGGAAGCGTTGGGAGCGGGTGAGGATGCTCGCCACCGATGCCGCAACCGCCAGTTTCACCAGCAGGATCACCAGCAGAAGTTCAATGGGCTGCGCGGGCATCTCTCGGTTCATTATAATGAAGGTTTCCGCCGTACCCATTCATGCCCCCCGCCTTTGAGCTCAGCAAAGTTGCCGAAGCCGATTTTCCCACCCGCTTCGGGCACTTCCGCATCTACGGGTTCGAGGGCCGCGCGAGCGATGTGGTGGAGGATTCCGTGGTGCTGAAAATGGGCGAGATCGACGGCGCTCCGCCGCTGGTCCGCATTCATTCCCAGTGCCTGACCGGAGACGTGTTCCACAGCCTGCGCTGCGATTGCGGCGCGCAACTGGAGCTGGCCCTCGAATCGATCGCCCGGGAAGGGCGCGGCCTGCTGATCTACGAGCATCAGGAAGGCCGCGGCATCGGATTGATGAACAAGTTGCGCGCCTATGAGCTTCAGGACGCCGGCGCCGATACGGTGGAGGCCAACGAACAGCTCGGGTTTGAGGCGGATCTGCGGGGCTATGGGATGCCTGCCGCGATCCTGGGCTATTTCGGCCTGCGGGCGGTGCGGCTGATGTCGAATAATCCGGAAAAGATCGAGGCGCTGGAGCGGGCGGGAATCGCGGTCACCGAGCGCGTGCCGAGCATCGTCGAGCCGCAGGATTCCACCCAGGAATATCTGCGCACGAAAAAAGAAAAGATGGGCCACCTGCTGGACGTATAGATCCCGAGTTTTCGCCGCAGAGGCGGTTCGGCGCGCAATTCATCTGGCTCTACACCGCCACAATGCCGCGGAACCTCGGCTTCTCGTAACCCGGAAACACCGCGGAAATGTCACGGTTGCCCAACTGCCGCATGACCAATTCGCCCAACACGTCGCGAAAATCGGTGGTCAGGTTCAAGTCGCGATTTTCATAGAGCTGCTCCGGCTCGAGGCCCGGCCAATCGCCATAAACCTTGCCGCCCTTGACGCCGCCGCCGAAGGCGAACATCACGTTGGCGTGGCCATGATCCGTGCCGCGATTGCCGTTCTCCCGGGCCGTGCGCCCGAACTCGCTCATGGTGACGACGGTGACGTCCGCCATGGCGTCGCCCAAGTCCTGATGGAAGGCGGCCAAAGCGTTGCCGAAGTCGGTGAGGAGGTTCGCAAGCTGGCCGGCAGCGGGTTTTACTCCCACTTCATTGACGTGCGTATCCCAGCCGCCGACATCGGTGAAGGCGACCTCCAGGCCGACGTTCGATTTGATCAGCCGCGCGATCTGCATGAGGGACTGGCCCAGGCGTCCGCCCGGATACTTCGCGCCGTTCGACGGCGTGTAGGGCTGCTTCTGGATGGACTGCATCAGCTTCACGGCTTCAAACGTTTCGCGGCCAGTGCCGTTCAGCACTTTGTCCGCCGTGCCGCCGTACATGCTCTCAAACCCCATGGCGCTGGGCGCATCCTTCACCTGAAACTCGCTCAAATTGTTGATCGCCACGGCGCCGTTGCGTCCGCGCAGCGCGCGAGGCAGGGCCGCTCCCATGCTGATGGCCCGCACCGGCGACAATTTGCCGGACTCCGGAGGCAGCGCGCGATTCAGCCACCCGTCGCTGGTGGCCTTCAGGCCCGGCGTGCCGGATTCCATGTAATCCTGCGCGTCGAAGTGGGAGCGCGTGGGGTCCGGCGAGCCGACGGCTTCAATAATCGCCAACTGCCCGGCGTCATAGATCGGTTTCAAGGCCGAAAGCGAAGGGTGCAGGCCGAACATGCCGTCCAGGTCGATGGCCGCGTCAGTGGTTCCATTCGGCCGAGGGATGGCGATCGTCGGACGCATTTCGTAGTAGCGCTTTTCTCCATGCGGCACCACGACGTTGAGGCCGTCCACCGCGCCCCTTTGAAAGATGGCGACCAGAACCTTCTTGCGCGGGGCGGGGGCGCCGGCGGCATACAAGGCTCGCGAGAGCCACGCCGGCGTGGAGCCCACGCCCACCATGGCGAGCGCGGAACTTTTCAAAAATATGCGGCGGCTGAACATCGTCTTGTCCTTCCTCATCTGGCGAAGGGGACAGACCACTGTGTCCCCAGCCCACGAAATCTGCGGCTTCCGTCAGACCTTTGTGCAGCGGACACAGCGGTCTGTCCCCTTCGGGCGCGCTACCAGCTACCTTCGTTGAAAATCCGGCGAACCAATGACCAGCCCCGCCACCAGCGCCGGCGATGGCGGAGTATTCGGCTTCTTCGTCTTCTCCTCGGCCAGCGCTTTTTCGATCGCCTCGCGGGTGGGCGCGGTGGGATTGGTGAACAGCATCATGCGCGCGGTATGCACCGGATCGTCCTTGAAGCGGGCCTGATCCACCCTGGAGCCCGGCACCTTGTTCTGCGTCAGATCCAGCGCAAAGTTCATCCGCGCCAGCAGCGACGCGGAGTTGATCCATTCGGCATTGGCGTTGGAATATCCGGTTGGCTCCAGCTTGCGATAAAGCGGCTGCCCGAGCTGCGCGATGCGATTGGCGAGTGGAAACGCGTAATCCACGTCGGCTCCGGTGGCTCTAATCGCGCTGACGATCATTTCGAACGGCGTCTTTACTTTGGCCTGATACGCACCCTGCGACTGAAATTCCTTCGACGTGAACATGGTGGTCAGCACGGCGCGGATGTCCCCGTTCGTGTCCAAGAACGTCTTCGCCATCCGATCCAGCAGTTGCTGGGGCGGATCGTCGGCGACGAACCGCTGGGCAAGTTTTTTGGAAATAAAGCGCGCCGTCGACGGGTGCTTTGCCAGAAGATCGAGAACCTTTTCGCCGTCATCGCGGCCTCCGCCGGCGGGAATCTTCACGCCGAGGACGATTTTTTCGCCCTTGTCATGAACGCGATCGTTGTAAAAGAACAAGGAACCGGCCTGCGGATTCCGGATCGTCCAGCCGGTGAAACAACGCGCCACCTCGGTGACGTCCTTCTGCGTGTATCCTCCGTCCACGCCCAGCGTGTGCAGCTCCAGAAGCTCGCGGCCATAATTTTCATTCAGCCCGCGCGTTTGCTTGCCCTTGTTCTGCCGCCGGGCCACTTCCGGCGCCACGCTCTGCCAGTTGTCGAGATAGAACAACATCGCCGGCGCGGTCGCCGTGGCTTCCAGAAGATCCCTGAAATGGCCCAGCACATGCGGCCGGATCGCTTCACGCTCATAGGTCGGCACAAGGTAACGATCGTTGCCTTTGTCCAGGAACACGTTGAAGTGGTTGTACCAGAAATCGACAAGCTGTTCCTGCAACTGGCGATTACTCAGAATCGCGCGATACAGCTTGCCTTCGGACAGATCGTAGGCGATCACCTGCTGCGGCGCGTTCGCCAGCATGAATTTGCGGCGCAGCGGCTCCGGCGCAAGTGGCATCAACTGTCCGCGCAACGGCTGCGGCATCGCGAGCACTACCGCGTCGACTTTTTCCGGAGGAATCGACGCGAGAATTTCCTTCTTCTGATCGGCCGTGCCTGAGCGCAGCGCTTTGATCTGGTCCTGCGCGAGCAGCTCATTCAACGCCACGGCGGGCTGTACCGGATCGGGGTCATTCTCGTCCTTTTTCACTTTGAACCGGCGCACCTGGCGCTCCACGGACGCGCGCGCCACCGGATCCTCCGGCAACGGCTGGCGGCCTTGCGCCACGGCTCGAATCATCTGCGGCGTGGGATAGGCGGCTTCGGTCTGGCCTTGGGACAGGCGCAGCGTCTCGAGCGGGGCAAGCCTGGCTGCCAGCGCCGGATTCTCCGCGATCCTCTCCGGGTGAAGCTGCAGGTCGATCCACTTCTTCACACCCATTTTCTTCACCGCTTCCACGTCGCCGGTCCGGGGCCCGAACGTCAGCCGGTCGAGCGCGTGAAGAACCTGCTCATCCTTGCTCAGTTTCTCCTGAAAGCGCTTCGCATCGACTTCCAGCTTCTTTTTTGTGGTCCAGGCCGGCACGGTCAGGCAGAGAATCCCCAGCGCCACAAACAACGGCTTCCGCATTTTTCCACAGCCTCTCACCCTATTAAACGCCGGTCCGGACAAGAAGTTGATACTTAATTTGGCGAAAGGGGCCCGAATTAGAGAAGTTTCATCTGTTCGCAGGTGCGGAGGACAAAACCGTCGGTCATTCCGGCGATGTAATCGCACACGATTCGGTGCCGGGGCTCCCCGGTCGATTCCTCTAAGTAATTGACGGGCATGGAGGTTGGGTGTTCCATATAGAACTCGAACAGCTTGGCGATCAGGCCGGTGGAGCGCTGCCGGTCCCCGGACAACCGGTGCGATTGGTAGACCATCCGCTGGAGAAACGCCTTTAATTGCCGGCTGCACTCGGCCGCGTCCGGCGAAAATTGGGCCACGCGCGTAGCGCTCTGCCGCACGTCGTCGACGTCCGCCAGTCCTCCGGCCGCATGCAGCGTGCCTTCGATCAACCCGGAAACCAGCCAGTCGATCAGACCGCGTACAATCTCGTGCACCCGTACCCGTTCTGTGGCTCCAGGATATTGCTGGGAAAGGACTTCCTCAAGCTCGCCCACTTTTTCGACGGAGCGGCGCGCCTCCTCCAGATTGATCAGCCCACCGAAATACCCATCATCCAGATCGGCGGTATTGTAGGCGATCTCATCGCACAGATCGATCAACTGCGCCTCCAGCGGCGGCTTCCGCCCGGGAAGATACTCATCGAGCGCGGGAATCTCCCCTTGCGCAAAATCACGGGAGTGCTTCACGATCCCCTCGCGGACTTCGAAGGTCAGGTTCAGACCGGGAAACAGGGCGTAGGGATTTTCAAAGCTCTCGACGATTCGCAGGGCGTGGAGGTTGTGATCGAAGCGCTCGCCGTACCGGCTCATCAGGCGGTTCAGTTCCTCCTCGCCAGCGTGCGCGAACGGAGGATGCCCGATGTCGTGGGCCAGCGCCAGCGATTCGGTCAGATCCTCATTGAGTCCAACGACGCCCGTCACCGTGCGGGCGATCTGAGAGACCTCAATGGTATGCGTCAGGCGGTTGCGGAAATGATCGGAGACGCCCGGCGTAAACACCTGCGTTTTGTTCTCCAGCCGCCGGAAAGCGCGCGAGTGAATGACGCGGTCGCGATCCCGCTGAAATTCGTTGCGATAGGGATGTGGAAGTTCCGGATAGCGCCGCCCTCGAGCACGCTCGACGGGAAACCGAAGATGGGCAAGCTGCCCGGGCACGGAATCCCTTGCTATTGGGCACCAGCGGCGGCCAGTTCACCCAAAGCGTTCATGGCAGCCTTGCTGATCGCGGGGCGCTTGGTGCGAAGGTCTTCCAGCATCTTCCGCGCCGCAGTTGGATCGGTCTTGGCCTTCAGCCGGGCGAGCGCAAGCTCGGCCTCCTCCTTGGAAACGGTCACGGTGGGATTCTTGACCAAATCGTTTAGCAGCTTCTCGGCCTCCGGATACTTACCCTGCGAGGTATAGAGATCGGCGAGCGTCAAAGAAGCCTGGGCAGCATACGCAGCCGGAGCTGAGTCGATCAGGTCTTTCAGAGTTTTTTCCGCTCCGGTCATATCGCCTTTATCCACAGCGGCTTGGGCGAGATTCATGGCGGCAATGGCACCTTCCTGGCTGCCGTGATACTTTGCGGCCACCTCGGCGTAGGCCTTCGCGACCGCCTGATCCTTTTCCGGTTGGGTATTGAAATGCATCGACGACGGTTGATTGTTGGCGCCTACAGTGGCGTCGTCTACTCTCATCGCATCCGTGAGGGCCGCTTCACGCGTTTCGGCCTGGTGGTGAACGAAGAAATAGATTCCTCCTGCCAGCACCGCCACCGCAAGGGCAATCGCCCCGTATTTCCTGAACTCGGCGGGATGCTCGGAAATAAAATCGATTCCGTGCCAAACCTGCTGCTTAAACTCGTCTGATTTCGCTACTTTTTTGAGTTGTCGATCCACCGCTTACTCCATCTGCCATCTTAACACGAGGAGTTTAGCGGCTTGTAGAAGTGAGGTCCCGCTGAATCGCGAACTTCACCAGCCCGGCCACATCGTGAATATCCAGCTTCCGCATCAGGCTCGCCCGGTAGGTGTCTACCGTTTTGGGACTGAGCTCCAGCCGGGCGGCGATTTCCTTGGCCCGGATGCCTTCCACCAGCAGGGTGAACACCTGATACTCGCGCGCGCTGAGCATTTCCAGAGGATCGTCAGGCGAAGACTTCTGCCCGGGCCCAAAGATTTTGTTCAGCTCCAGTTGGGGAGAAACGTAGATCCCGCCGTCCAGAATCTGTTCAAATGCTTCCAAAAGCTGATTGGAGGGGCCGGACTTCAGCAGGAAAGCGCTCACACCGCATCGCAATGCCTCCACCACGGTCTTGCGGTCACGGCGGGTGGAAAGGACCACTATTTTGGTGGGAAGATTCGCCTCTTTTGCCCTGCGGACAATTTCCAAGGTGAATAAATCAGGGAGGTTTAAATCCAGCACCGCGATGTCAGGACGCTTCAGTTCCATCATTCGGAGCGCGGCTGCCCCTTCTGAACACTGTCCGACGACGCGAAAATGAGGCTGCGCCTCACAAAGCGCCGCCAAGCCTTCTCTGACCAGCGTCAGATCGTCGGCGAGGAGAATCGAGTATGTTTTGGGCTCTCTTATCGGGACCATGACCGTCCATGGCGCCGCGCGTTAAATTCTGCATTCCCTGCGGAATGCCAGCTTCGCGCGGTTTGCTCTGCCAGTACAGTGAGCCGGAGGGGTGTTAATTCTCCGGCTTTCCGTCACAAGAACGCAACGATCCGCAGTCCCAAAACGGCGATCCGACCCATACGCCCGGGATTCTACTGACAGGCCACGGGCTAGATCGCCGCCTCAGGCGAAGCTACGCACTGCCGACGCTTCGTCGTCAAACACTTCAAAAACGGTGTAGAGCTTGGTGATTTGCAGCAGATCCTTTACCCGCTTGGTGAGATTGAGCAGTTTCACGACGCCTCCCTGATTGGCGACCGTCGTGAATCCGGAAACCATCTCGCCGATTCCGGAGCTGTCGATATAGCTCACTTCGCCCAAGTTCAGCAGAATTTTCTTGTGTCCGCTCGAGGACAGATCACGAATGGTGTCGCGAAACATGCTGGCGCCCTCGCCTAACGTGATGCGGCCAACCGCGTCCACTACCGTCACATCGCCCACCTGCCGGGTGGTTAATTTTACGCTCACAGAACCCTCCCCAAAATTAACTGGCTTTCGCCAGAATCTTTGCCATCTTCACTTCCGTACCCTTCGGCTGCCGCGGCCGGATCTCGAACTCGTCCATGTACGCCTGGATGAGCAGAAGCCCTCGCCCCGAATGCCGCAGTAAATTTTCATCCGCCAACGGATCGGGCAGTGTGGCCATGTCGAATCCGTCACCTTCGTCCTGAATCACAAGCGCCAAGCGGTTCGCGGTGCGCCGGATCATCAAATGCACCTTTTTTCGCGCATTGTAGCGATTTCCGTGCACCACCGCGTTCACCATGCACTCACGCACCGCCATCCCGATCTCGTGAAGGTCGTCCTCCTGGAAACCGACGATCTGCGCTTCCTTGAGCACCGCCTCTTCGCCGACGTCGACGCTGTCCAGCGTCGAATCGAGCAGCAGATCGATCGTCTCGCCCTTGAAATCCTCTTGATCGGTCATATAAGGACACAGTCCGCTCCGTGCCTGCCGCGGCCTAGTCGAATCGTTACGTTAGAATAGTGCAGCATAGAAAGTCAAGCGGCA
>JBBIVT010000008.1:0-16365 GCA_037439565.1 Acidobacteriota bacterium
ATATCTGCATGCCGTCCCCGTCCCGATGTCTCCTCACGCTCCTGTTCTGCGCCGCCGCCTTCGCCCAGCCGCAGGAAAAAGCGCCGCCTTCTGTGGTCGCGGGCATTCCCGTGAATTACGACGAGGCCAAGGTGGGCTCCTACACGCTGCCCGATCCGTTGACGCTCGCCGATGGCAAACCGGTACGCGACGCAAAAACATGGAACGACAAGCGCCGTCCCGAAATCATCCGCCTGTTTGAGGAAAACCAGTACGGCCGCGCGCCCGGCCGCCCCGCGGAGATGAGTTTCGAGGTGTTCGACAAAGGCACGCCCGCGTTTGACGGCAAAGCGACGCGCAAGCAGGTGACGGTTCATCTTGGCGGCGGCCACCAGATGGACCTTCTGATGTATCTCCCCGCCCACGCTACGAAGCCCGTGCCGTTTCTGCTGAACATTGGGTTCTCCGCCAACTCGAATACCGTGGACGATCCGGGCGTGAAGCCGGGCGAGGTCTGGGGGCCCGACAAAAAGAAGATTCCCGCCAGCCAGGGCAGACGGTTTGGACGGATCGACGTCGCGCGCCTGATCGACGCGGGCTTCGGCTTCGGAACCATCTATTACGGCGATATCGATCCCGATTTTCTGGGCGGCATCCCCTATGGGATTCGCGCGCAGTACCTGAAGCCCGGCCAGACCGAGCCCGCGCCCGATGAATGGGGCGCGATCGGCGCGTGGGCTTGGGGCTTGAGCCGCGCGATGGATTATCTCGAAACCGACCCGGGCGTCGACTCAAAGCGAGTGGCGATCCTCGGCGTCTCCCGTCTCGGCAAGACGGTGATGTGGGCCGGCGCGCACGATACCCGCTTCGCGCTGGTGATCGCGAGCTGCTCCGGCGAAGGAGGCGCGGCGCTGAGCCGCCGCAACTACGGCGAAACGGTGGCTCACCTCACCGCGCCCGGGCGCTTTCCCTATCAATTCTGTGCGAATTATGCCAAGTACGCTCAACACGTCGATCAAATGCCGGTGGACGCGAACCTTCTGGTCGCGCTGATGGCCCCCCGGCCGGTGCTCTTGCAAACCGGCGATAAGGATTTCTGGTCGGATCCAAAAGGCGAGTTTCTCGCGGCAGTAGCCGCCGGTCCGGTGTTCAAATTGTTGGGGAAGCAGGGACTGGACACGGATCGGATGCCGGACGCCGGAGCGGGCATTTTCCACACCCTCGGCTATTTCGAACACGTGGGAGGCCACGGCACGATTCCTTCCGATTGGGATCAATACCTGAAGTTCCTCGAAATGCACTTGCGACCCTGACGGAAATACTGAGTAGCCGTTGGATTCGCGCGACGGATAATGAGACAATGCCCGTGCGTTCCCGCCAATTTGCCTTGCCTCTCGTGAGCGTTCTGCTATGCGCGCAGACCTCTCGCGACCTGGTGCTTCATATCGAGGTTGATCTGGTACAGGTGGACGCTGTGGTTACCGACGGCAAAGGCCGGCCGGTGACCAATCTCACCGCCGCCGATTTTGAAATCCGGCAGGATGGAAAGCTCCAGGTCATCAAGAATTTTTCCTAGATAGATACGGCGGAAGGCAATCCCGTCCAGGCGCGTCCGGTCGCGAGGCGCTCCGACCGCGGACCCAGGGATGCTCCTTTACCGCCCCCGGTGGATCTGAAGCGGGCCGATGTGCGGCGCACGTTCGCCATCGTGGTGGACGACCTCGGAATGGCATGGGAAAACGTTCCCGCCATGAAAGAGGCGCTCCGAAAATTCGTCGAGCAGGACAAGCAGCCCAACGACTTGGTGGCGATCCTGTCCACTAGCGGCGGGATGGGGATTTTCGAGCAGTTCACCACCGATCCGAAGGAGTTGCTGGCCGCCATCGACCATCTGAAATACAACTTTATCTATAGCCGCGGGGGTATCGAAAGTTTCGCTAGCCTGAGCCCTCTCCCTCAGATGCGAAACCCCGCTCTTCTCGTGGGTTCACGAATTCAAACGATGCAGTCGATCATGGCCGTCGTTCGGGGCCTGGCGAATCTTCCGGGCCGCAAAATTCTGCTGGTGATCTCGGAAAGCCTGCCAGTGTCGACCGACGACCTCTACGTGCAGCAGATCGGAGACCAGGCGAACCGTGCATCGGTCGTGATTTACGGCGTCGACCCGCGCGGACTCCCCACGCTCCAACTAACGGCGGCCGACAATACCGCAGACATGACGATGCAGCAGATCTCGCAGGTGCCCCTCGATCGCTCCGGCGCTTACTTTCGGTCCCAGTCGGGGCTCTATTTCCTGACTCGTCAGACCGGGGGCCTGTTTTTTCACGATAACAACGATCTGGCCGCCGGAGTTCGAAAGGTGAGCGCCGATACCTCCGGCTACTATTTGATCGGCTACCAGCCCGATGCGGACACGTTCCGGAAGACCACCCCACAGGCTGTTTTTCGCAAGTTGGAGGTTCGGGTCAGGGGGAAAGGCCTCCATGTGCGTTTGCGGGCCGGATTCTTCAGCGTTCCCAGTCCACCGCCCGATCCGTCACGCGTAGCCCTCAAATTGCGAACCCGCCAGGGACAGATCCAGAGTGCGTTTGCCTCGCCATTTTCGTCCGATACGATCCACGTACAGCTCACTGGGCTCTTCGTCGAGGCTGCCGCCGGCGGCTCTTGGATTCAGGGTCTGCTGTACATCGACGCCAAGGATTTGAACTTCTCTTTGGAATCCGGCGGTAAACAACACGCCAGCATCGAGGTAGTTACGATGACGAATGGGGACGTTCTGCGGAAACCCGATTTTCAGTCGAACACCGTCGACATGCGATTCGATCCCGGGGTCTACGAATCCGCATTGCGCAACGGCATCCAGTGCACGATTCGGCACAAGACCGAAAAACCAGGTTTTTATCAGCTGAAAGTGGTGCTGCGCGACAACGGTTCCCAGGAGATCGGGAGCGCCAATCAGTTTATCGAAGTACCGGACCTGACGAAGAAAGATCTGGCCCTCTCCGGAATTCTAATGCACGGGGAGGGTTACAGAACCACCCGCGCGAACCCGCAGGACCCGGCGTCGGTTCGGGTGGACGAATCCGATCCGGAAGCCAGTGCCGCGGTGCGGATTTTCCACAGTGGCGGCAAGGTGCTGGTCGATTACGAAATCCTTAATGCTCATGGGGGCGATCGGACACCGCCTGATCTGACCGTGCAGACGCGCTTGTTTCGCAATGGTAAGGAGGTGTACAGCAGCGCCCCCGAGCCATATAATCCCTCGGGTCAAACCAATGCAGCGCTCCTCGCTGCAGAGACGGAGCTGACCCTGGGATCGAATTTGGAGCCGGGCGAATATGTGTTGCAGGTCATCGTGACCGACAAGCTCGCGCCGAGAAAGTACAAGGCTGCGTCTCAGTCGATCGACTTCGAGATCCGGCCGCCGCCGCGGCCATGAACGTCAACGGCCTTTTCCCTGAATTTTCGTGAATCCAAGATAGCGGGGCTTAGCGCGGGAACCGGGTTGAATACGCTTCCAGATACTTCAGCCCGCTGCCGGTGTTGTAGATCACGACGCGCTCTTCGCGCTTGAGGAAGCCGCTGGTGAGCAGTTTTTTGAGCGCCGCGACGCAGGCGCCGCCCTCCGGGGCGGCAAAAATGCCTTCGTCGGCCGCCAGTTCCACCCCGGCCTCGATCATGTCCGCATCGCTCACAGCGACGCATGTTCCGCCGCTCTGGCGCACAGCGTCGAGCACCAGAAAATCGCCCAGCGCCTTGGGGACGCGCAGCCCGCTGGCCACTGTTTCGGCGTGTTCGAAGAATTCGCTCTTCGGCTTGCCCTCGTTGAACGCCTTGACGATGGGCGCGCAGCCTTCAGCCTGCACGGCGATCATCTTCGGACGCTTTGCGCCGATCCAGCCGAGCGCTTCCATTTCGGCGAACGCTTTCCACATGCCGATCAGGCCCACGCCGCCGCCACAGGGGTAGAAAATCGCATCTGGCAGCGTCCAGCGGAACTGCTCGGCAACTTCGTAGCCCATCGTCTTCTTGCCCTCGATGCGGTACGGCTCCTTGAGGGTGCTGACGTCGAACCAGCCTTCTTCGTCCTTGCGAGCCGTCACGATCTTGGCGCAATCGCTGATCAGGCCATCCACCAGCGTGACGCGCGCGCCGGCCGCGCGGCACTCGATGTAGTTCGCTTGCGGGACGTCCTTCGGCATGAAAATGTGCGCTTCGATACCGGCCGCGGCGGCGTAGGCGGCCATCGCGCCGGCGGCGTTGCCCGCCGAGGGGATGGCTACCTTTTTGACGCCTAGTTCCGCGCACATGGACACGGCGCAGGAAAGCCCTCGAGCCTTAAAACTTCCTGTGGGATTCACACCTTCATCCTTCACCCACAGGTCGTCGCTGCCCAGCCGCGCTCCCAGGCGCTGCGTGCGCACCAAAGGCGTCATGCCTTCGCCGAGCGAAATCATGGCCGAGGGCTTCGACACCGGCAGAACCGGAGCGTAGCGCCACATGCTGGTGGGTCCGCTGGGAATCCATTCGCGGCTCCAGCCTTCCCGCAATTTATCCAGATCGTAGCGGACCAGCAGGGGGCCTCCGCACTCGCAGAGGTTGTGAATTTTGCCCGCTTCGCGGCGCTTGCCGCAGGCGGCGCATTCCAGATGGGTGATGGTGGTCATGAGTGAATTTCGTCGAGAATTTTGAGCAGTTCCGCGCGGGGATCTCCGGCTCTCGTCACCTGGCGGCCGATTACCAAATAGTCTGCACCATCGGCGATGGCCTGGGCGGGGGTCGCTACGCGCTTCTGATCCGCCGCCGAAGCGCCCGCCGAGCGTACACCCGGGATCACCAGCGTCATGCCGGGCCCGGTGATGGCGCGGACGCGGGCGGCTTCAAGGGCCGAGCACACGATGCCATCGATGCCGGCGGATTTCGCCTGGCCGGCGCGGCGTTCCACTAATTCCGCGAGGCCGAGCGCGTAGCCGTCCTCGCGCAGGTCATCTTCATTGAAGCTGGTCAGCACGGTGACGCCCAGCAGTTTCAGATCGCCCGAGCGTCCGGCGGCGGCGGCCTGCATCACCTGCTTCACGGCATGGACGGTGAGGAAATCCACCCCGGCATGGGAGATGGCCGCGACGGCGCGTTTCACCGTTTCGCCGATGTCGTATAGCTTTAAGTCCAGGAACACGCGCTTACCGCGGCTTTTCAACTCGCGCACGAATTCCATGCCGGCGGCGGCGTACAGTTCCAGGCCGACTTTATAAAAGTCCGCCGCGTCTCCGAGTGCGTCGACCAACGCGCGAGCCTCGGCGGCGGTCGCCACGTCCAGGGCAATGATCACCGGTGACGGTTTCACGGCTGTGGTACTCATAGGATTCGTAGCGGCCTCGCCTGCCGCTCCAGAACGCGGCCAATTCGATACGCCGCCGGATAGGCGCGCTCGAAGGCGAGGGCGTCCTCTTCGGTCAATGACACCAGCAGGCCCCCGGAGGTCTGCGGATCGTAGAAAAGGTCGTCCAGGGCGGAGGTTCCTTCCACGCAGGACGAGACAAATTCGCGGTTATTTCCCAATCCGCCCGAAAATGCCTTGGCCTCGGCGTATTCCACCGCGCCGTCCAGGAAGCGCACCAGTCTGGAATCGATTTCGAGCGTCACCTTGCTGCCGATGGCCATTTCGCGGGCATGTCCGAACAGGCCAAATCCGGTAACGTCGGTGAGGCCGTGCACATCCAGCGGCTCCAGGGATTCCGCCGCGGCGCGGTTCAGCGTCATCATCTGGGCGATCGCAGCGTCGACGTGCTCCGCTCGTGCGATCCCCGATTTGAGGGCGGTGGAAATCACGCCCGTGCCGATCTTCTTAGTGAACATCAGCAGGTCGCCGGGGCGGGCCCCGGTATTGGTCTTGACGCGGTCCGGATGAACGGTCCCAGTGATGGCGTAGCCAAACTTGATCTCCGGGTCGCTGACACTGTGCCCGCCCAGGATCACGCAGCCGGCCTCGTGGATCTTGTCCGCGCCGCCCTTCAGGATTTGTTCGAGGATGGCGGTATCGGTCGCGGCCGGCCAGGCGAGGATGGAGAGCGCGGTGAGGGGGCGGCCGCCCATCGCGTAGACGTCGCTGAGGGCGTTCGCCGCCGCGATCGCCCCGAAGGTATACGGATCGTCGACCACCGGGGTGAAGAAGTCGACGGTTTGAACGATCGCCAGATCCGGCGAAAGGCGGTAGACGCCGGCGTCATCGGCGGTTTCGAATCCTACCAGGATATTTGGGTCGGCTACCCGCGGGATATGGGGAAGAACCTGGTCTAGAATTTTTGGGCTGAGCTTGGAGGCGCAGCCGCCGGCTTTCACTTGTCCGGTCAATTTCGCGGTGGCTTGTGGGGACACTTCTTTTCAAGTGTACAGTGGGCGGCACCGGGATGTGGAGTTGCGGCCACCCACGCCACGTTTTCGCAGACAATTATGCCGCAGCGATTTCCTTAACCTTGTTCTTGCTCCCCGGCGGACGGCCCCGCCGCTTGAGATTCGCCATCCAGGCTGGCGGACGGCCCCGCCGCTTCGCCCGGCCCTGAGACAAGCGCTCTAAGGTAAGAATCGCCTCTTCAATCTGTTCGCGTTCCCGGCGTAATTCCGCCAATATTTTCAGGACATCCATTGCTTTCTCTCCTATGCTTGCTTCCCGAAGTGCAAATCCAGCCACGAATCTGCCCCGTTCCAAAAAAAGAACAGAACGGAGCGCCAATTCTCCAAGTGCTCCCCAAGCATAAACCTATGTTTAGGGCGATTTCAAGGGGTTTGTTCTGAAATCAGAACAAAAAGTGCAAAATCGTCCCAAGTTGCACCGAGGGGCCGTTTTGGGTTGGGCGAAAAGGCGCGGGGCCTCCGGCTCAGGCGCGGAGCCGGCGTTTCCAGTGGAAATAAAACGGCAATCCGGCGATAATGAGCACCAATCCGATGCCAGATTCCCGGGGCGAGTTCAGCAGAGTGGAATAAAGCAGCGCCACCGCCACGAATACGAAGAAAATGGGAACGATAGGGTAGCCCGGAACCCGGTACGGCCGGTACATCTCCGGCCTTTTCCTTCGCAGCACGATCACGGAGGCAGCGGTCATGCCGTAGAGAATCCAACTGGGGAAGATCACCAGTGTGGCCAATTCGTCGTAGCGGCCGCTCAGCAGGATGACCGACGAGACCACTCCCAGCAGGACGATGCACGCGCCGGGGGTGCGGAAGACCGGATTGATGAGGCTCATGCGGTGGAAGAACATGCCGTCGCGGGCCATGGCATAGGGCACACGCGAGCCGGACAAAATGGACCCGTTCAGCGCGGCGAAGATCGAGATCATAGCGGCGACGCTCACCACGGACGCTCCGGAGTTGCCCAGCACGCGTTGCATCGCCTCGGCTGCCACGCGCGGCGTCGCGGCCACTTCCGAGCCGCGCAGCACATAAAAATAGGCCAGGTTGGTGAGCAGGTAGATCGCAATCATGAGCGTAGTGCCCACCAGCAGCGCGCGCGGCAGATTTTTCTGCGGGTTTTCGATCTCCGAACCCAGCATTCCGGCGTTATTCCAGCCGTCGTAAGCCCACAGCGCGGCCACCAGGGCGGCGAAGAAGCCCGATACGCCTCCCGGATTGGCCGGGATCGATTCGGAGAAATGGCTGTAGCTGCCATGGCCCCAGGTGAGCCCCGCGACGATCAGGGCGCCGATGAGAGCGAGTTTCACCGCGGTCACGACCACCTGCACGTCGCCACCCACGCGCACGCCCAGATAATTCACCGCGGCCAGAAACAGAATCAGTCCGATACCCAGAAGCTGCCCGTATTGAATCTCCAAAAGACCGCCTTCGGGGCCGATGTGAAGAGGCACCACGAAAAACGGTGCGGCCAGCTTCGGGAAAAAGAACGCCACATAGTTGGCGAATCCGGTGGCGAGGGTAGCGATGCTGGCGCTTTTCGCCACCCAGGTCTGGGTCCAGCCGTAGATGAATCCCCAGAAAGGCCCGTAGGCGGCGTTCAGATAGACATATTCGCCGCCCGCGTCCGGCAGCGCGGCGGAGAGTTCGGCGTAGGTGAGCGCGCCGAACAGCGTCAGCAAGCCACCGAAAATCCAGACGCCGAATACCAGGCCGGGCGAGCCCACCGAGCGGATCATTTTCGCCGGGACGATGAATATGCCGCTGCCGATGGCGGTGCCGATCACAATGGCGATCGCGGCCCACAGCCCAAGCGCGCGGCGCAGAGTGGGTTCAGGCGGATGTTGTTCCAGAAGGATTCTCCCTGATGAGGAATGATGCGGCGAGACCGGCGGCGAACGTGGCGGAACTGCCGACGAGGACGTACCACGTCCAAGCAATCGGAGTGAAGAAACGGATGTAGAGCATCAGAAAGAGGCCCGTGGCCATGGCGATCATGGCGGCGGTTTCTCCCACGCGGCGCGTCAACAGGCCCAACAGAAAGACGCCCAGCAGAGAGCCGTAAATGATGGACGCGATCGACAGGCCGGCCTGCAGCACGCTGCCCCAATGGCGGGCCACCAATGCCACGCCGAACAAAATCGCGCCCCACGCCACGGTGGCATAGCGCGCGCGCCTCAGCCAGACCTCATCGCTGGCCGGTGATCGCGACAGGGGTTTCAAAAAATCCATCACCGTGGTGGAGGCCAGCGAGTTGAGCGCCGCGCTCAAATTGGACATGGCCGCCGCCAGGATCGCCGCGATCACCAGGCCGGCGATGCCCACCGGAAGACGCTGCCAGATGAACAGCGGATAGATTTGATCGGTCACGGCGGGCGGCTTCCAGCCGTGATCGGAATAGAGCGTGAACAGGCAGACGCCGATCACCAGGAATAAGGTGAACTGGACCAGGATTACCACCCAGCTAGCGAAGAGCGCGGCGCGGCTCTGGCCTTCGGTGGGCGCGGCGAGTAGCCGCTGCACCATCAACTGCTCGGTGCCATGGCTGGCGGTGGTGAGAAAACACCCGCCGATCACTCCTGCCCAGAAGCTGTAGGTGCGGGTGAAAAAGATCGCTGGCGGCGCCAGACGGAAATCGAACACCTGGAATTTGTGCAACGGTCCGGCGACGGCCGCCACGTGCGCCCAGCCGCCGGGAATCGTGTGAAGCAGCACGTAAAAACTCACCACCGCACCGATGACGTAGAGGGTCATCTGCACCACGTCGGTCCAGATGACTGCGGTGAGGCCGCCTTCGTAGGTATAGATCAGCGTGAGGCAGACGATTACCACGATGGAAGTCATTTCGCCTGCGCCAAGAATGATCGAAATGACAATGGAGATCGCAAAGACGCGAACGCCCTCGGCCAGAGCCCTCAGGACCAGGAACGTTCCGGCCGTCAGCCTGCGGATGCGGGTGCCGAAGCGGATCCGCATCAGTTCATAGGCGGTGTACATTTCGCCGCGAAAATAGGCGGGCAGGAAAATGGACGCGATCACAACGCGTGCCAGGAGATATCCGAAGACCACTTGCAGGAATCCGAAATTGCCCTGAAACGACAGCGCCGGCGTGCCGATGACCGTCAGCGTGCTGGTCTCCGCCGAGACAATCGACAGCGCGATGGCCCACCACGGCGCGGTCCGGCCGCCGAGGAAATAGTCCTTCAAGGTCTTCTGCGACTCCCGGAAACGGGTTCCGAACCACGTGATGCCGGCGAGGTAAACGACGATGACTCCCAGATCTGTCCAACGCATCTTAACTTACGTCAGGATAGACGATTCCGGGAACAACTTCGGACGGTTGGTGTCCAAAGGAAGATGAGCCGACGGTTGCAGCTACGCGCCTCATTCCGCTATACTCCCCGAAGTACCAAAATCCCGGAAAGGTTCATGAGTCTCTCAGATCGGGCGAGAACGTTGTCATTGCTGCTGAGGGCGAGCGCCGCGACCGTAGTCGCCGGAGCCGCGCTCGTCGGCAGCATGACGCCCCCTGTTGCGGCTCAGGAAAAGAAAAAACCGGACTGGAAAGATCCTGCCGAATACGACCTCTATAAGCCGATCACGCAAACGGAGGATCCGAAAATCTGGCTCGATGCGCTCGATAAATGGAGCAAACAGTATCCGCAAAGCGAGCTGACCCCGGTCCGGCGGCAGCTATATCTGGAGGCATACCGGCAATTGGGCCGCTCGCGCGATGCGTTTAACGCCGCGGCCGAGGTGTTGCGCGACTCTCCGGATAATCTTTTCGCCCTGTCGACGATCGTCGGCGCGATCTACCAGTTGGATGCGCCTTCGCCTGCCGATTTCGACGTCGCGGAGCGTGCCACCACCGCGATTCTCGCGAATCTGGATGGAATCTATTCCAGCGAGAATCGGCCGGCCGAGATGACCGATGCCGACGCCGCCAAGGCGAAGCCTGAAATGCGCATTTTTGCGCAGCGGACGGCTGGATGGATCGACTGGCAGCGTAGGGATTTCGCCCGCGCCGAAGTCGAACTGCGCAAAGCCATCGAAATGGACCCGAAGCAGGGGCAGGTTTCCTACTGGCTGGCCGACGCAATGTTGGAACAGAACAAAACCCATCCCGAGAAGCAGCCGGCCGCGTTGTATGGTTTCGCCCATGCCGCTTCCTACGATGGCCCCGGCAGTCTTCCGCCGTCCGATCGAAAGAATCTGACGGCGTACCTGAGCACGGCTTACGTGAAGTTTCACGGTTCCGATGAAGGACTGACGCAGCTTCTGGCCGACGCCAAGGCGAAGCCTCTTCCGCCACCAGGTTTTCAGATCAAGAGCGCGGCGCAGATCGCCAAGGAGCGCATGGAAGCCGAGCAGATGTTCGACAAGACGCATCCGGAGCGCGCGTTGTGGAAGGATCTGCGGGCCGCGCTGACCGCTGAGGGCGGCGACACCTATTTTGAAACCAAGATGAAGGATGCGCTCGTCCCTCGTTTAAAGGGAAGACTTGTGGCTGCGACTCCGGCCGTGAAGCCGAGAGAGTTGACGCTCGCCATCGAAAATCCGGCGGGCGATGTAATATTAAAGCTTGACGGCTCGCTTCCAGGTAGAATGGAGCCGGGCGGGGAACTCGAATTCGAGGGCATCGCCAGGAGCTTTACGAAAGATCCGTTCATGGTGACGTTTGAGACGGACAAGGCCAAGCTGACCGGATGGACCGGCAGGAATGACACGATAAAAAAGAATTCTGGCGCAAGGAAAGGCGCCCCCAGCACGACCAAGACAAATTCACCCGAGTGAGGCTCACGTGACCTTTTTAACTACACATAAAATCGCAATCGGCTGCATCGCCTTCATGGCTGTCGCGGCGGCTCAGACCCCTGCGGCGGCGCCCGCTAAGAAGTTCAAGGACGACAAGGAGCAGACCGAGGCCATCGCCGCGAACACCGAGAAGGATCCCAAGGCGCAAATCGAGAAGCTCGATAAGTGGAAGGCAGATTATCCGGAAAGCGATTACGGCGTGGATCGCACCGGCTTGTATTTCGTCGCTTATGGCAATTTGAAGATGTTCCATGAGCAAGTTCAAGCCGCACAAGAATTGCGCAAAAAATTCCCCAACAATTTAGACCTGCTCCGGACCATCTTCGCCGATGTGCCGCAAATCAAGCCGCCCGCCGCGGACGATCTGGCGGCCATGACCGATGCAGCCACGCAGGTAATCGAGCACGCCGACGATGTGTTTTCTGCGGCCAACAAGCCGGCGAACCAGACCGACGCGCAGTGGTCTTCGCTGAAGCCGCAACTGGTGGCTTATGCGCAGGTCCAGCTCGACTGGGTGGCGGAGCAGCAAGGCCAGGACGCCGTCATTGCGCGCCTGAAGAAGGACCCGACCCGCGTCGGCCTCAACGTGTGGCTCGGCAAGCAGATTCTGGCGGAAGCGAAGGCGCACCCGGAACGACAGTCCGACGCGATTTTCCATTATGCTCGCGCGGCCTCGTACACGGGCCCGGGAGCGCTGCCGGATAAGGACCGCGCCGGGATGAAGACATTCGTCGATAAGGCCTACAAGACCTATCACGGATCGATGGACGGCGAGGACAAACTGCTGGCCGCAGCCGCGAATCAGGCGCTGCCTAACGGCTATGTGATCGAGAGCACGGTGGACGTGGCGAAGAAGAATGAGGCGGCGGATGAAGCGGCTCGCGCGGCGAACCCGATGTTGGCCCAGTGGCGCGATCTGAAGGCGATCCTCACTGGCGACGGCGGCGATGCGAAGTTCGAGAGCGACATCAAAGAGAGCGCGCTGCCGAAATTCAAGGGCAAGATCGTGTCCATGACGCCGGCGCTGCGTCCGAAGACCGTGGTGGTCGCGGTGGAGAAGGACGGCGTAGCCGATTGTACGCTGACTTTTGAAGCGGCGCTGCCGGGTAAGATGGAAGCGGGCGAGGAACTGGAGTTTGAAGGCATCGCGAAATCCTTCACGAAAGATCCGTTCATGTTGACGGTGACGGTGGAAAAGGACAAGCTGACGGGCTGGACGGGCAAGAATGCTCCCGCCGCGCGGCCGGCTCCGAAGGCCGTGAAAAAGGGTCTCTAACGTCCAGCAGAAATTGCTTCACAGGGGCGGCGGGTCTTCGGACTCGCCGCTTTTTTTGTTTTTGGGCTCTCGGCCGGCGCGGCGCAGGGCTTCGCGAAGCAGATACTCGATCTGCCCGTTCAGGCTGCGGAGGTCGTCCTCGGCCCAGCGGCGTATGGCGTCGAAGACCTCTGCGTCGATTCGTAATGGATAATTCTTGCGCATGGGTGAACAATGTGGTGCAGGTTTCCAACCTGCGGCGGGTTTAGAACGCGCCCGGCGGAGGCCGGTTACAAACCGGCCGCAGGATGCAAACCTGCACCACATCCGATGGCCAATTCTAGTGATACATTGTCCCCGTGTTCAGCACCGGCTGCGCGGCGCGCTCGCCGCAGAGGACCACCAACAGATTGCTCACCATGGCCGCTTTGCGCTCCTCGTCGAGCGTCACGGTGTTCTTCTCATGCAGGCGCTCCAGAGCCATCTCCACCATGCCGACGGCTCCGTCGACAATTCGAGTCCGCGCGGCGACGATGGCCGCGGCCTGCTGGCGCTGCAGCATCGCGGCGGCGATTTCCGGCGCATAGGCGAGGTGGCTGATGCGCGCCTCCTTCACCTCGACGCCGGCCACGGTCAGGCGCTCCTGAATTTCGTCGCGCAGATGCGCCGCGACCTCCGTCATATTGGCGCGCAGCGATTTCACGCCTTCCTGATGCGCGTCGTAAGGATACAGCGCGGCCAGGTTGCGCAGCGCTGCTTCGCTCTGCACCTTGACGTAGTTCTCGTAGTTGTCCACCTGGAACATCGCCTCGGCCGTATCCACGACGTTCCAGACGACCACGGCGGCGAATTCCACCGGGTTGCCTTCCAGGTCGTTCACTTTCAGTTCAGCGGTTTCAAAATTCCTTGTCCTCAGCGAGACGAACTTCTTGGTGTAAAACGGATTCGCCCAACGCAGGCCGGGATTGCGCTCTGTGCCCACATAATGCCCGAATAGTTGCAGCACGGCGCCCTGGTTCGGAGAGACGCCGAACAGGCCTTTGAAACAGAACGCGTCGATCGGGATCACCAGCGCAAACAATATGATCGCGCCCGGGTTGGTGTGCTCCGGCTGCGAGAAGTAAATGATCCCCCAGAACGCCAAGGGCAGGATCAGAATCATCAGCACCAGATACGCGAATCCCGATGCCGTATTGCGTGAAATCTCTTTCATGTGATCTCCTTGTGATATCATAATGCTATCACTTTCCAGGCACACGTCAAGACTCGCATGAGATAAACGTATGAAAAAAGGCTACATTTTGTAGCGGCCGAGGTCCTCGTCGTTGAGGCCCTCCAACCATTTACGGAGTTCTTCGTTGTTGCCGACCTCGGCCACGGCGGCCACGCTCTTGGAGGTCTTCAGCACCGCTTCGTCGACGTAAATCGGGCAGTCGAGGCGCAGGGCGATGGCAAGGGCGTCGCTGGGACGCGAATCGACCGAGATCATCTGGCCGCCGCGCTCCAGCCAGATCACGGCGTAGAAAGTGTCGTCCTTCAAATCACTCACGACCACCTTTTTTACCCCGGTTTCCAGGCCGAACAGCAGGTTGCGGATGAGGTCGTGCGTCATGGGGCGCGGCGTCGGCATTTTCTCGATCTCCAGCGCGATGGCGTTCGCCTCGTAGATACCCACCCAAATGGGGAGAATCGCGGTGCCGTTGACGTCTTTAAGTACGACAATCGGCATGTTGGTCACCGGGTCCATCATCAATCCCCGGATTTTCATTTCGACTTCCATGCGTCCCTCCCTATTTTCAGTGTACACACTCGCCGGCCAGCGAGTTCGCGCCGGCGCGGGTGACGCGCACGTCCACGTAGCCGCCCAGAAGATCGCCGCCGGTGGCAGGGCGCAAAAAGTTCAACGTCTTGTGCTGCGAGGTGCGGCCGATCCACTGTCCGGTGGCTTTATTGAAGCCTTCGACGAGGCATTCCTCCACCGTGCCGACGTAGGCGGCATTGCGGCGCAACTGAATCTCGCGCTGCATCTCCAGAACAATCTGGAGGCGGCGCGTTTTTTCCTCCTCGGCGATCTGGTCGTCGAGCGCGAGGGCGGGCGTATTGGGGCGGCGCGAGTACTTGAAGCCGAAGATGGCGTCGAACTCGACCTCGCGCAGAAGCGCGAGCGTTTCCTCGAAGTCAGCCTCGGTTTCGCCGGGGAAGCCGACGATGATGTCGGTGGTGATGGCGATCGGCCGCCGCGCTGCTTTCATCCACTCGATGCGGCGCAGGTATTCGTCACGTGTATAAAGCCGCTGCATGGCCTGGAGCACGCGCGTCGAGCCGCTCTGCACAGGCAGATGCACGTGGTTGCAGAGGGCCGGATTTTCGTCGATGGCGTCGACGATCGGCTTGACGAAATCGCGCGGATGCGACGTGGTGAAGCGCACGCGGCGGATGCCGGGCACGCGTCCCACCTGATCGAGCAGTGTCGCGAAATCCCAGCCGGCGGGCGAGGGGTCGCGGTAGCTGTTGACGTTCTGGCCGAGCAGTTGAATTTCGGTGTAGCCGTCCTCGGCCAGACGCCGCGCCTCGCCGATGACGGAGGCGCTCAGGCGGCTGCGCTCCGGCCCCCGGGTGAAGGGAACCACGCAATAGGCGCAGGATTTATCGCAACCTTCGATGATGGTGATGTAGGCGCGGTGCGGATTCTCGCGCCGGGTCAGGGGCGTGTCGAAGGTGTCTTCGGTATCGAGGCTCAGGCCGGTGACGCGCTTATTGCCGGTTTCGAGCTGTACCAGCATCTCCGGCAGTTGGTTATAGCTGGCAGAGCCGCACACCATGCTGACGAAGGGAGCTTTTTCGAAGACCCGCTCGCCTTCCTGTTGCGCCACGCAGCCCAGCAGCACGATCTTTTTCCCTTTATTGTTGCGCTTGAACTGCTGCAGGCGATGGAAGACCTTTTGTTCGGCCTTGTCCCGGATGCTGCAGGTATTGTAAAGCACTAACTCCGCTTCGTCGGGGGTCGAGACCTGGGAATATCCCTCAGCGAGAAGCGTGCCGACGACCTTTTCGGAGTCGTGGGCGTTCATCTGGCAGCCGAAGGTTTCAATGTAGAAGTTTTTCACGCCTTTCCCCATTGTAAGGGAACGGGCGGTGAACACGCCAAATTAAGGCATCCGCCGTATTGAAGCCCACTGGGTTTTCGCTTAGTCTTAAGGTGTGCGAACGTACCTTTTTTTCGTCACGATCGCGGTTGCGGCGGCGCAGTCGACCTCCACGACTTATACCTCCGACATAAACGGCAACCGCATTGCCGGTGGCCAGGTTTCCGCCAAGGAAGGCGTGATCACCGATCTCCGGCAGTCGATTAACGGCAAGGAAGTTCCGCTTGAGCAGGTGGAGCAAAAGGTCTTGAGCAAGAGCGGCAACACCACCGTTACTGAGCGCATCATCCGCCATTACGGGACCAATGGTCAGGTCGTCGCCACCGATCGTGTGGTCAGCGAGGAGACGGTGGGCGCCAATGGCGATTCGACGGTAAAGTCCACTACCTATCGCAGCGACGCGAGCGGGAATATGGCGCCGGCGGAGCGGAAGACGGTCGAGACCCGTAAGACGGGACTGGCGACCCTGACCGAAACGTCGGTGGAAAAGCCGTCGTTGAGCGGCTCGTTTGATGTCGCGGAAAAGCGGACGCTGAATTCCGTGCCGACTGGCGACGGGAAGAAGGAAGACGAGACGGTGTATCTGCGCGACGCCAACGGTCGATTATATGAAGCGCAGCGGTCGGCCACGGTTGAGACGCGGCGCGGGAATGAAACTGTCACCAATACGGCGATTTATGAACCAGGGGTGAACGGGAATCTTGCCCTGACCCGCCAGAACGTCATCAAATCGACGCTCAAGCCGGATGGAACGAGCACCGAAGA
>JBBIVT010000008.1:16465-63257 GCA_037439565.1 Acidobacteriota bacterium
CCTGGCTGCGCGTTGCCGCTCGATGGACTCACCGGAAATGTCTCGTAGCCCGGAGGGAAAATATTTCCCGTGGCCATGCCGGTAATCCAGATCGTTCCCCGCCCATCGATGTCGATACTGCGCACCGTCTGGTTTCCGGGGCCGGTGACATAGCTCGAATAGACAAGCTGGTTGGAGGCCGTGATGTCGAGGATCGTCACGAAACCGCTCAGTCCGCCGCCCGCCGATGCCGTGTTGAATGCACCGCTGGTCACGGGCAGGTTGGACGAGAGCGTATAGCCGCAGAGATAGAAGCGGCCGAGAGAATCGCGATTCAGGTCGTAGACCACGTCTCCCGCGTAGCCGCCGAAGTAAGTGGCGTAGGAGAGACCTTGTCCCGCAGAGGTCGTCTTGGTCAAATCGAAGTAGGCAAGGAATCCGTTGCTCCCCATTTGATTCCCGAAATTGTCCACGTTGGTCAGGGACGGCATGACCGGCTGGAAGGCATTCTGCGTGTGGGGCAGGTCGGAGGACATGGTGTAACCGGCGATCGATACCCACTTCCCGTTGGGATCCGCCAGCAGCCGCTTTGCCTCGTCGAAGCCTGTTGTCCCGCCCAAAGCCGTCAGGTATTTGAGGGCCGATTGATTCGGATCGATGACGGCCAGGAACGCATCCCCACCACCCGCGTAATTGGCGTAAGCGTTGGGCGTATACCCGATGTCGTCGGAGAACGTGAAGCCGGTGATATAAATCAGGCCATTGTTATCGGCCGCGATATCCAGGGCGCGATCCTGCGCGCCGCCGCCCAGGTATGAACTGAAAATCAACGACGCCTGGCCCTGCTTGGTCGGATCGAACTTGGCCACAAATGCGTCGTCGCTTCCCGCCAGTGTTGCCTGAAAAGCACCGGATAGGGGGAGATCGGTCGAGCTGGTGAAGCCGGCAATGTAGATGAAGCCGTTGATCTGAAAAATTCCTTCGCCTGCCTCGTTGCCCGTCGTGCCGCCGAAGTAGGTGGAGTAGATCTCCGATTGGACCGAGTCCTGGTTGGAATCGAGCGCCACCACGAAAGCGTGGCTGAGCGGCGCCGCCGGAAGACTGGCAAACGCTCCACCCGATACCGGGAAATTCGTGGAGTTGGTGGATCCCGTGAAGTACATGATGCCCGCAGCATCGACCTTCATCGCGGTAAGAGTATCGTCGGCGCTGCCGCCGAAATAGGACGAGTAGACGATCACCTGCGTTGGATCGGTGGCATAGGGGTTGAGCTTCATCAGGAAGCAATCGAGGCCGCCATAAGGCACGGTGCTATAGCCGATTCCTCCCAGGGGGAAATCGGTGGAAAACGTATAGCCGCCCAGGTAGATGTAGCCCTGGGGATCGTGGCCAACCGAAATGCCCTGATCCGACGCCGAGCCCGAAAGAAAGGCCAGGTACGCTATGGCAGGATCGATGACCAGAGCCGTGGCGCGGTCGTAATCGCCCAGCCGGAACCGGACGATGCCATTCTGGCCTACGCGGTAGGAACCGGACACACTGACCAGTTCGCCCGATGTCTTACGCTGATAGATTTCCGGAGCCCGCTGCGTGAGTTCTTGGCCTGCCAGCGAGACAACCAAGTCTCCGTGATCGTTCAGGTGGAGAGAATCCGCGCCTTCAAATCGCATTACGATTTGTGAAGGGTCCGCGCCTGGGGCGACTTCGAAGTCGTATTCCAGTTCGCCGTTCCGGCTGTAATAGATCAGATCGATGCCGGGATAGATGCCGGTGCGGCGGAGCTTTGCATAATTATCGATGCGCTGATAGGTTTTGCCGTGGAACCAGTTGGTGGGATGCGCGCTGGGATCGACGCCGGTGAAAGGCGCCGAGGGATTCGAGCCCACAAACGCCGTGCGCAGCGTCCGGTCGCCAATCCGCATGGCCGCGCCGGTTTTCTCGAAGCGAAACGCGTAGCCGAGGCCGCGGGCCGTCCAATCGCTCGAAGTATGCTCGAATTGGACGGGAGCCGTCGGCATGAATTTTTGTGGCGTTGCGGCGAAGGCGCCGGCGCAGAGAAAGAGTATTAAGGCGGACCGCATGAGTAGTGAGACGTAACTCCCAATCCCCCGGGTTGCGGGGAACTTTCTATGATCTCTCACTATTAAAGCATGTTAGCGGTCTTTAGTGGCCGTCGCCATCGCCGTCTGCGTCGCCGGATGCGGCGAGGGCGGCGGCGCTCAGGTGCACGCTGTCCTGCGGCGCCGGGCTCGAAGTCGATGCCGGTGCGGGCGTCTTGGGTGCGGCGCTCTGTAGCGCGCTGGCCTGGTAGAGAGAGGAGACGTTGCTGATGGTCATGTTAAGGCGTATCGGCGCGAGGAGACGTTCCTTGAGCCGATTATGCAGGCAGACGCTTCCGGATGACAAAATCGTACACCGCGCCGCCGATCAGCCCGCCCACCAGCGGCCCGGCAATGGGCACCCAGTACGCATTGGACCCGTCCGTGAGCCCGTTATTCTTGAATCCGGCAACCACGGTCCACAGCCGAGGGCCGAAGTCGCGTGCCGGATTGATGGCGTATCCGTGCATGCCTCCGAACCCCATGCCGATGGCCACCACGACCAATCCCACCATGATCGGCGTCAGATTGGAGCCAGGGGGCATGTTGCGCTCGTCGGTGATGGCGAAAATGAGCAGCAGAAGCAGCGCCGTGCCGATCACCTGGTCCAGCAACCCTGCCACGGGCTGTAGCGGAAACGCTGGAAACGTGGTGAAGATGCCCGCCGTTTTTTCAAGCGCCGGGTCCACCTTTAGGAATTGCAGATGATAGTTCCAGAACACGAGCGCGGCGGCGCAAAAGGCTCCAGCGGTCTGGACGAGGCAGTAGGGAATCACTTTGCTCCAGGGGAATCCGCGAAACACAGCCAGCGTCAGCGTCACCGCGGGATTCAAGTGCGCGCCGGTAGTTTTGCCCGCGATGTAAATGCCCATCGTTACGCCTAATCCCCAACCCAGGGTGATGTTGGTATAGCCGCCCTTATTGAACAGCACCTCCATGGCGACCACGCCCGCGCCGAACAAAATCAGGACCATTGTGCCGAGAAATTCGGCCAGAAGCTCAGCAGGGAGCCGGTTGTTCATCGCTACAGGATATCTAAAGTGGCTGCTGCGGCGCGGCTAGTCCGTCTCAATCACGCGCCGGCCCTCGATGCGGTACCGGCCGGAGAGCACCAGTGCAATCGCCCTGGAATACAGTTTGTGCTCTTCGAAGAGAATGCGCGCCGAAAGCACGTCCGCAGTGTCGTCCGCCATGACGGGAACGGTGGCCTGTGCCACGATCGGGCCGGAATCCAGTCCTTCGTCGACGAAATGCACCGTGCATCCGGCGATTTTGACGCCGTGCTCCAACGCCTGATGCTGTGCGTCGAGCCCCGGAAACGCTGGCAGCAGCGAGGGATGGATGTTGAGAATACGCAGCGGAAATTCACGAATGAAATACCCGCTGAGGATGCGCATGTATCCGGCCAGGCAGATCAGATCGACGTTGGCCGCCCGCAACTCGGCGATCAACTGGCGGTCGTAGGTTTCGCGATCCAGGCCTTTGGAAGGTAGCGAAATCGCTCGGACGCCGCGGCCACGCGCAGCCTCCAACCCGGGCGCATCGGGGCGATTGGAGATCACCACCGCGAGTTCCGCATCGAGACGCTTTTCCGCAATGGCGTCGGCGATGGCAAGGAAATTGGATCCACGGCCCGAGAGTAAAATGCCGAGTCGTTTCATAGGCTAAGGGAGTGGATGGAGCATTGCTCGATTGTACCTGCTGGAGCGGAGCGCGGGCGTCCACTCCACATTCACGAGGTGTATGCTGGGGGCCATGGAACTTCCTATAATCTCTCGCCGCCGGTTTTCTAACGCCGCGGCATCTTTCCTGATCGCGGCAAAAACCGTTCGCGGAACGGACGCGAACTCCGCGCTTTCGCTCGGCTTGATCGGCTGCGGCAACCGCGGCACCTACGTCAGCGGCATCTTTGCCAAGAACGAATTTCTCCGCGTCGCGGCTTACTGCGACATTTATCAGGACAAGCTGGACAAGGCAGCCCAGAAATACTCAGGCGCGAAGGCGTATAAGGATTATCACGACCTGCTCGCCTCCGACGTGGATGCGGTGCTGATCGCCACGCCCGCGTTTCTTCATCCCGAGCACTTCGAAGCAGCCGTGAAGGCCCGCAAGCACATCTTTTGCGAGAAGCCCGCGGGCGTCGATCCCGCCGGCGTCCGCCGCTTTCAGGCCGCGGCGCGCAAGGCCGACCCAACGAAGCGCATCACCATGGATTTTCAACAGCGCTACGGCAAGGATTACCGCCGCGCTCATGAGATCGCCGCTTCGGGCGAATTGGGCGCAATCAAGATGGTGCGCGCGTCCTGGCTGGGAGGCGGCGCGCCGATCCAATCCGGCCATGCGCCGTCGGAAGAACACATCCGCAATTGGTTTTTCTATCGCAAATATTCTGGCGATATCCTGGTCGAGCAGGATTGCCACAACCTGGACGTGGTCCACTGGTTCCTGGACAAGAACCCGGCCAAGGTTTCGGGCTACGGCAGCCGCCAGGTGCGCACGCAGATCGGCGACATCTTCGATAACGTATCCTGCTCCTTTCAATACGGCGACGGCACGATCCTGAGCTACAGCGCCAACCAGTTTGGCGCGCCCGGCTGGTCCGACGTTTCGGAAACGTTCATGTGCGAACAGGGCGCGATCCAGACCTCGCGCAAGGGATTTTCCGTGTTCCGCAAAGGCGTCCCGGTAGAGCGGGTAGAGACAACCTATGACATCACGAGCGACGCGGTGAATGAGTTTATCGAGGGCGCGCGCACGGGGCAGATCGAGAACGCCGCCCTGTGGGGCGCGGAGAGCACTTTCGCCGCGGTGATGGCGCTGGAAGCCTGCGTCACAGGCAAGGAGTCGACATGGGAGAAGATCACGAAGGGATGATTTCCGGCATACTAAGGAAAATATGACTCAGGATTCCTTGCCGTCGCGGCAGCGGCGGTCGTTTCTCACGCGTCTGAACACAGGACTGGCATCGCTGGCGGCGGCCTCCGGCTTGGCCATGGCAGCGAAAAAACCTCCGGAGACGGCGCGCTGGCGGCCTGCGCGCCACGAGAAGGACGACTGGCTGGACAACAACAACGCCAAGCACCGCCTTCTGTTTGACTCGATCGTTTCCGAGGGCCTCGGCGAAGCCCTCGGCTTCGCGTCCAATATCTACATGACGAATCAGGCCGACTACGGTCTGAAGGACAGCGACTTGGCTGTGGTAATAGTGCTGCGTCACCGCTCCGCACCGTTCGGTTACAACGACGCGATGTGGGCGAAGTACGGCGAACCCCTGGCGGCCCGCGTGAAGCTGGAGGATCCCAAGACGAAGAAGGCGCCGAAGGTGAACATGTATAACTCGGTCGGCTATGGGGAGTTGCTCTTGAATCGCGGCATCACGCTGGACGGACTGTCGGTGCGGGGCGCGCAGTTCGCGGTGTGCCAGTTGTCGACCAGGGCCCTGGCGGGCGTGATCGCGAAAGCGGTCGGCGGGAAGGGCGACGACATCTTCACGGAATTGAGCGCCAATCTGATCGCCAATGCCCGCCTCGTGCCGGCCGGCATCGTCGCCGTGAATCGAGCGCAGGAGCGGGGATATACGCTGATGAGCGTGTAGGAGAACGATATGTGGTGCAGATTTGTAATCTGCGGCCGATTTCTAATCGGCTTCCGGGTCCGGCAAGCCGGAATGAACCGATTGTAAATCGGTTCGCAGGTTTCAAACCTGCACCACTACTTATAAACCACCCGAGCCCCGCGTGCCCTCGTCACGACACCGATCTGGTACCACTTCTCCTGCATTTTATCGAGCGCCTTGCAGGCTCTCTTCAAATCGTCCGCCGACACGACGAAAATCATACCGATGCCCAGGTTAAACGTCCTCCGCCAATCGGCGTCGGGGATGTCGCCGATCTTGCGTAGCAGTTCAAACACCGGCAGGACGGGCCAAGATCCTATGTCGATCCGCACGCCCAAGCCCTTCGGCAGAATGCGGGGAGTATTGTCCGTGATGCCGCCGCCGGTGATGTGCGCGGCTCCTTTTAAAATGCCCTTGTTGTGCAAGGCGCGCAGGGGCGCGAGATAGCTGCGATGCAGCTTCAGCAATTCCTTTGCGAGTGACGTGCCCAATTCGTCCACCTTCGTGTTCACGTCGTGCCCGGCGATCTCGAACAGCAGCTTACGGGCCAGCGAATAGCCGTTGGTGTGAAGGCCCGACGACGGCAGGCCGAGAAGGATATCGCCTGCCTTGATCGAGGCACCGGTGATCATGCGCTTTTTTTCGACCACGCCGACAATGAAGCCGGCCAGGTCATATTCTCCGTCCTTATAAAGACCCGGCATTTCGGCAGTCTCCCCGCCGATCAGTGCGCACTGGTTGCGCTCGCAGCCGCGGGCGATTCCGCTCACCACGCTCGCAGCGACGCGCGCGTTCAATTTGCCCGTGGCGAAGTAATCGAGAAAGAAAAGAGGTTCCGCGCCCTGCACCGCAATGTCGTTCACGCAGTGATTCACCAAATCTTCGCCGATGGTGGAATGTTGGCCGGTCAGGAACGCGATCTTCAGCTTTGTTCCTACGCCGTCCGCCGAGGAAACCAACACCGGCTGCCGGTAACCTCTCAAACGAAAGCCTCCGCCGAAACTGCCGATATCCGTAAGAACGTTCGCATTGAACGTCTTCTGAGCCATTTCGCGGATCGAACCCACCGCCACGTCGGCCTCATCGATGTTTACGCCCGCCTGCTTGTAACCTATTCGTTTTCTTAACGCCATTCTCCTTTATACTAGGCCATTGCTCTATGAGAAATCTCTTCACAACGCTGCTCCTCTTTTGCGCCTGCGCGGCTGCCGCTGAACAACCAGCCATCGCGATCCGCAACGCGAAGATCGTTCCCGTATCGGGCCCGGTGATCGCCAAGGGTACGGTGGTGGTCCGCAATGGGCTGATTCAGGACGTGGGAGTGAACGTCGCCATTCCGGCCGATGCGGTGGTGGTCGAAGGCGAAGGGATGACGGTGTATCCGGGCTTGGTGGACGCGCTCAGCACCTGGGGGATGCCGGGGACAGCGGCTGCCGCCGGTGGACGCGGAGGCGCCGCGGGGAGCGCAGCCGGCCGCGGCGCGACCACTCCGGCTGCTCCCGCAGCTCCGCCCGCGCGCGGACCGGAAGACCGCCCATTAACCTACAGTTGGATCAAAGCCGCTGACGAGATTCAGCCGGGCGACAAACGGATTGAGACGGCTCGCAATGCCGGATTCACCACCGCCGCCGTTTGGCCGACGCGCGGATTTTTCGCCGGCCAAGGCTCGCTGGTGGATCTGGTTCAAACCGACAAAGTGGGAGAGATGGTGCTGGCGCCTTCGCTGGGCCAATATATTTCGCTGACTCGGACCGGAGGCGGTTTTGGCGGAGGCTTTCCCAGTGCGCTGATGGGCATGATCGCCTATGTGCGGCAGATTTATCTCGACGCCGATCATTATCGGTTAGTGAAGGACGCCTATGCGAAGAGCCCGCGCGGCATGCAGAGGCCGGAATATGATCGCGCGCTCGAAGGGGTGCTGGAATCGAAGATGATCCTGCTGCCCGCCAATCGCTGGATAGAGGTCGACCGCATGATCCATTTCGCGGCGGAGCTGAAGCGTCCGGCGATCTATTACGGCCTGCGCGAAGGCTTCGACGACCGGTCCGTGAAGTATTTGAAAGCCGCCAACGCCACGGTTTTGGTCAGCCTGCGATGGCCTGAGGCCCCGCGCGATCCTGATCCGGAGGCGCAGGACGCCTACCGCCAGATGGTCATTCGTGAAAAGGCGCCTTCGACGCCCGCCGTTTTGAAGAAGAATGGCATCCGGTTCGCGCTCTACTCCGACGGTCTGGATGCCCCGCGCGATCTGCAGCGCGCCGTGAAGAAAGCCATCGACAACGGGTTGGCGCGTGAAGATGCGCTGCGCGCGCTGACGTTGACGCCTGCCGAAATTTACGGCGTGGCGGACCGCCTCGGCAGCATCGAGAAGGGAAAAATCGGCAACCTGGTGGTGACCAAGGGCGACATTTTCGACGACCGGACCCGCGTGGAGTTCGTGGTGGTCGACGGCAACAAATACGTGCCCGCGCCGGAAGTCCCGGCAGGGCGGGGCGGCGGCGCGGCTACTGCGCCCAGCGGTCCGAACGGAGGAAATCGATAAATGAAGCGGGCAATTTTGGCCGGTTTTTTGACGCTGCTGCCGTTAGGCGCGGAAGTGACGGTGATTCAAAACGCCACCATCATGAGCGAGGGCCCGAAGGGAACCTTCAAGGGGGCCATCGTCGTGACCGACGGCAAAATCACCGAAGTGGGCGAGAAGGTGATGGTGCCTCCGGGCGCGACGGTGATTGACGCGCAGGGCCAGTACGTCATCCCCGGCATTATCGACTGCCACTCGCACATCGCGGTGGATGGAAGCGTGAACGAAGGCAGCGTTTCCGTCTCATCCATGGTGAATATTAGAGATGTCATCGACCCCGAGGACATCGCGATTTACCGCGCTTTGGCCGGGGGCGTGACGGCGGCGAATATTCTGCACGGGTCGGCCAACGCCATCGGCGGTCAGACGCTGGTGCTGAAAATGCGCTGGGGGCAGGACGCCGAAGGGATGATATTCCAGGGCGCGACGCCGGGAATCAAGTTCGCGTTGGGAGAAAATCCGAAGCGCGCCGGATCGCCCGCGGGCGGACGCGGCGCGCCTGCCACCAATGCCCGCTATCCCGCGACGCGCATGGGCGTCGAGGACGTGATCCGCGAAGCGTTCAACGAAGCCAAAGCGTACAAAGCCGAATGGGATGCCTACGACGCGCAGGTGGCCAAGGGCGAGCATCCGATTCCTCCACGCAAGGATCTGAAACTGGAGCCGCTCAAAGAGGTCCTGGAGGGCAAACGGTTCGTCCATGCGCATTGCTACCGTGCCGACGAAATCCTGATGCTGATTCGCGTCGCAGACGACTATGGATTCAAGATCAAGACCTTCCAGCACGTGCTGGAGGGCTACAAAGTTGCCAAGGAGATCGCGGCCCACGGCGCGGGCGGATCGACGTTCAGCGACTGGTGGTCTTACAAGATGGAAGCCTACGACGCGATTCCTTATAATGCCGCCGTCATGACGAAGAAGGGCGTGATTTCGAGCCTCAACTCGGACGACGAAGAATTGATGCGCCGCCTGAATACGGAAGCCGCCAAGGCGATGAAATATGGCGGGCTGACCCGCGAGGAAGCGCTCGCGCTGGTGACCATCAATCCGGCCAAGCAGTTGGGCGTGGACAATCGCGTCGGATCGCTTGAAGTGGGCAAGGACGCCGACATCGTGATCTACGACAAGGACCCGCTGTCGAATTATTCCAAGGTTCAAAAAGTTTGGATCGACGGGAACAAGTATTTTGATCGCGATTCGGATGTGAGTGCCCGTCCGGCGAAGGATCTGGAAAAGAAGAAGCTGGCCGACAAGGAAAAGGCGGAGACGCCGGCTCCGGGCGCACGGAGGCCTCAATGAAGACACTCGGACTTTTGATCGCCAGCGCGGCAATCGTGTGTGCGGCCGCGAATGATTCGTTCCTGATTCGCGGCGTGGATGTGTATCCGGTGACCGGCCCTGAAATGAAGGGCGTTTCCGTGCTCGTGCAGGATGGAAAAATCGCCGATATCGGACCAAAGATCGCGGCGCCGAAAGGCATGAAAATTGTTGATGGCAAGGGCCTGCGTCTCTATCCCGGCATGATCGACTCGGGCACGGAACTGGGTCTTTCCGAAGTGTCGGCCGAGCGCGTCACCGTCGACACTGGCGAACTAGGCGAGTTCATGCCGCAGTTGAAGGCGCTCAGCGCGGTGAATCCGGAGAGCGCGCATTTTCCGGTGGTGCGGGCCAACGGCATCACCAGCGTGATGACATTCCCCTCGCCGGGCGGGCGCGGCGGCCGCGGCGGCGCGGGCGCACAGTACATTTCCGGCCAGGCGGCGCTGATCCACATGGACGGCTGGACGTGGGAGGACATGGAGATCAATCGCTCGGCCGCGGTGCATCTCCTGTTCCCGGCGATCGCCTTGCGCGGTGGCCGCGGAGGCATGAGTGCCGACTTCCCCGACGAACTTCTTGCCATGTTCGGCGGAGGCGGAGCGAGCACGTACGCGGAGGCCAAGCGCCAGTACGATCAGCAAGTGGCCAAGATCACGGAATTCTTCGATCAGGCAAGGCAGTATCGGAAGGAGCGCGCGGCGAATCTTCCGGGGTTCAAGCGCGATTTGAAATTTGAGGCGATGCTGCCCGTGCTGGATGGCAAGGTTCCCGTAGCCGTTCCAGCGGCGCGCGCCCGCACGATGCACGACGCGATCGCCTTCGCCGAGAAACAGCACATCAAAATCGTGATCCTTTCGCCGCAGGAGATCGGCAATGAGGGCGCGGAGTTGAAGGCGAAAAATGTCCCGGTGATTTTGGGACGAACCGAAGCTCTGCCGCAAAACGTCGATGAACCCTACGATTACGCGGAATCGCTGCCGGCGGAGTTTCAAAAGGCCGGCGTGAAGATCGCGTTCGCCACGTTCAACAACCAATTTTCGCGCAACCTGCCATACAACGCCGCGCGCGCGGTTGCCTACGGACTGCCGTACGACGAGGCGCTGAAAGCCGTGACGATCAACGCCGCGGAGATCTGGGGCGCGGGCGACAAGATGGGGTCCATCGAAAAGGGCAAGTGGGCGGACCTCATGCTCACCACCGGAGATCCGCTCGAAACGCCGACGCAGATCAAGGCGCTCTACATCAAGGGCAAGGAAGTGGATCTGTCGAACAAGCAGACCAAGCTGTACGAAAAGTACCTGGCCCGGCCGTAAACATCTGCCAATCCGCGGCATGGTGAGCGGTGGAGCGGATGATTCTTTGCTGCGCTACAATAAAATCTAGCCTCCCGAATGGCTCCCGCCCTTACCAGGGCAAATCATGTTTGAGAATTTAAGCGACAAACTCCAGCGTGTGTTTAAAAGCCTGCGCGGAGAAGGAAAACTCACGGCGGAAAATATGGAAGCCGCGCTGCGCGAAATCCGCGTGGCGCTGCTCGAAGCCGACGTGCATTTCCGCGTCACCAAGCAGTTCATCGAAGCCGTCCGCGAGAAAGCCATGGGAGCGGAAGTGCTCACGGCGCTTTCGCCCACGCAGCAGGTCGTCAAAATCGTGCGCGACGAGATGGTGAAGATGCTCGGCACGCACCAGTCGCGGCTGCGGATGGCCAATGAGCCGCCCAGCGTCATTATGATCGTGGGCCTGCAGGGTTCGGGAAAGACTACCTCGACTTCGAAACTCGCCCGCTACCTGAGTAAGAACGGCCACTCGCCGATGCTGGTTTCCGTGGACGTCTATCGTCCCGCGGCGCGCAAGCAATTAAGTGTACTGGCGCGCGATCTGAAGCTGCCTACTTACGAAGGAACGCCGGAGGAGGCCAAACCCGCGCAACTGGCCCGTTCGGCGCGCAAGGAAGCGGTCCAGACCGGGCGCGACGTGCTGCTGGTCGATACCGCGGGCCGCCTGCACATCGATGACGATTTGATGACAGAATTGACGGAGCTGAAAGAGCAGCTTCAGCCGAGCGAAATCCTTTTCGTCGCCGACGCCATGACCGGCCAGGATGCGGTGAAGTCGGCCGACGAATTTCATAAGCGCCTCGGCATCACCGGCGTCATCCTGACGAAAATGGACGGCGATGCGCGCGGCGGCGCGGCGCTGTCGATCCGTTCCGTCACCGGCCAGCCTTTAAAGTTCGTCGGCGTGGGCGAGAAATCCGACGCATTGGAGCCGTTTCACCCGGATCGCGTGGCGGAACGCATTCTCGGCATGGGCGATGTGCTCAGCCTGATTGAAAAGGTCAGCGACTCGATCGACCAGAAGCAGGCCGAGGAGATGCAGCGCAAGCTGCTCGACGACGAATTCACCCTGGCCGATTTCCGCGATCAGATGAAGGCGATTCGCAAGTTGGGGCCGCTCGAATCGTTGCTGGGTATGATGCCGAAGATCGGCCCGATGAAGGATTTGAAGAATATGAAGGTGGACGAGGAGGAAATTACCCGGCTCGTCGCCATCGTCGATTCCATGACGCCCAGGGAACGCGCCAATCACATGATCATCAATGGCGCGCGCCGCCGCAGGATCGCCAAGGGCAGCGGAACCTCAGTGCAGGAAGTGAATACGCTCCTCAAGCAGTATGGGGAAGCGCGGAAGATGATGAAGCAATTTTCGGGTGGTGGGGGTTTTCTGGGCAAGCGGCTCGGGAAATTGAAATTACCACCCGGCATGGGATTTGGTCCACAATAGATCTTTAGAGGAGCTTGTTGATGTTGATGATTCGTTTGGCGCGGTTTGGCGGCAAGAAGAAGCCGAGCTATCGCGTGGTGGTGATTGAAAAGGAACGTGCTCGCGATAGCCGCGCGGTGGAAGTCGTCGGCTCCTACCATCCGGTGGAGAAGCCTGCCGCGGTGAAGCTGAAGCACGACCGCATCGAGCACTGGATGAAGAATGGCGCCCGTCCGTCCGATACGGTTGCACGATTGTTAAAAAATAATCCTGCTCCGGCAGCCGTTTAATTTCGAACGAGCCCGTTACCTGCTAGAATCGGTTCAAGCTAGGAGGGTGAACTGGGTGAAAAATTTAGTGACGGAAATCGCGAAGGCGCTGGTGGATATTCCGGAAGAGGTCGCGGTTCGCGAGATTCAAGGCGAACAGGTAACCGTTCTGGAGTTGCGCGTCGCCCCGTCCGATTTGGGTAAAGTGATCGGGAAGCAGGGCCGGACAGCGCGTTCCATCCGAACGCTGCTGGGAGCGGCGGGGATGAAGTTGAACCGCCGGTTTACGCTGGAGATTTTGGAATAGCGTGATCGCCGTCGGCCGGTTGTTTCGCGCGCGAGGCAATCGCGGAGAGTTAACGGGTGAGATTTATTCCTCGCGGCCTGGGCGGGCGGAGAAACTGAAGGACGTCGTGCTCGAGTTGCCGGGCGGAAAGACCCGCGCGGCTACGGTGGAACGAGTTTGGAACCACGACGGCCGGCCGGTTTTTAAGTTCGCCGGGATCGATTCGATCTCGGATGCGGAACAATGGGCCGGCGCAGATCTGCTGGTGGCGGATTCCGAAAGGGAGTTGCCTGGCGTGGGCGAGTATTCTCACGCCGACCTGTTAGGCTGCGAGCTGTGGAATGGGCCGGTGAAGGCCGGCGTGGTCCGTGGAGTGGAGAATTTTGGAGGCGGGCCGCTGCTGCAGGTGAGATTGGAAAACGGCCGCGACGTTTTGGTGCCATTCGCGCTCGCGATCTGTAAAGAGATCGATGTGGCCGCGAAGCGAATTCGGGCGGAGTTGCCGGAGGGTCTGCTGGAGCCGTGATTTTCCACGTCCTGACGATTTTCCCGGATTTTTTCCGGTCCGCGTTCGAACAGGGCGTGGTGGGCAAGGCCAGGACGGCGGGGTTAATCGACATTCAGGTTCATGACCTGCGGGATTGGACGCGCGACCGTCACCGGACTGTGGATGACCGGCCGTTTGGCGGCGGCGAAGGCATGCTGTTGAAGCCGGGTCCGATTTTTGAGGCCGTGGAATCGGTCTGGCCGGAGCGCGGTGAGGGCCGAAAGGTGGTTTTACTGTCGGCGCAGGGGGCCAGGTTCGATCAGGCCCGGGCGCGAAAGTACAGTAAACTGAAAGAGTTGTTTCTGATCTGCGGCCGGTACGAGGGCGTGGATGAGCGGGTCGCCCAGCATTTGGCCGACGAGGAGATCTCGATCGGCGATTTTGTGCTGAGCGGCGGGGAGTTGCCGGCGGCGGTGGTGATCGATGCTACGGCCCGGTTGATCCCGGGCGTGTTGGGCAACGAGAATTCCGCCGTGGCGGAGTCGTTCGGCGAACCTGGTTTGCTGGATTGCCCGCAGTACACGCGTCCGGCGGAGTTTCGAGGCTGGGGCGTTCCGGACGTCCTGCTCGGCGGGAATCATGAGGAGATCCGGAAGTGGCGCAGGCGCGCGGCCGAGGAAAAGACGGCCCGGGTCAGGCCGGATTTATTGAAATTGGTTGGAGCGAACGATTATGCAAAACGCAGTGATGACGAAGATTCTGAATAAGAACAAGCGCCAGTCGGCGCACCCCGGCTACCGTCCCGGCGACACAATTAAGGTTCACGTGAAGATTAAGGAAGGCGACAAGGAACGGTTGCAGGTGTTCGAGGGCGTGGTCATCGCGCAGCATAACACCGGAATGGGCGAAAGTATAACCGTCCGCAAGGTCAGTTTCGGCCAGGGCGTGGAACGCATCTTTCCGATCAACGCCCCGGTGGTGGACCACATCGACATCGTCCGCACTGGACGCGTCCGCCGGGCTAAGTTGTATTACCTTCGCGGGTTGAAGGGCAAAGCCGCACGCTTGAAAGAGCGCGTGTAAGTTCGCCCGGTCCATCGAGACCCGATGCCTTCCAGCCGCCACGAGCGCTCCGCCCGTTCCGCCGGATATATTTCCATCGCCGGCGTGGATGAAGCGGGCAGGGGAGCGCTGTTTGGCCCCGTCTTTGCCTCTGCCGTTGTGCTGGACCCGTCACGCACCATTCGAGGACTGGACGACAGCAAGAAGCTGCTCCCGGAACGCCGCCGTGTTCTCGCCGAGCGCATCCGGGAGCGAGCCGTCGCTTGGGCCGTCGCCGGAGCCGATGCCTTCGAGATCGACCGCATCAACATCCTGCAGGCCTCCCGCCTGGCAATGAAGCGGGCCATCGAGCGTCTCCAACCCTGCTGCGACTATCTGCTGGTCGATGCCGTCACGGTAAACCTGCCCATTCCGCAAAAAGCCCTGATTCACGGCGACGCGCTGAGCTTTTCCATCGCCGCGGCGTCTATTCTGGCCAAGACGGCGCGCGATGCCGCCCTGGAAGGCTGGGATGAGGTGTTCCCCGCATACGGGTTCGCCCGCAACAAGGGCTATGGGACGCCGGACCACCTTGCCGCGCTCCAAAAACGCGGTCCCACCAGTCTCCACCGCTTCAGCTTTGAGCCGGTCCGCAGGGCTTGCCAGTCGCGGGACGAGGTCTGGCCGGGCTATCCTGAACAAGGCGCCCTTTTCGCATGCCTTTAGAGCCTGACTCCATCTCGCCGCCGCTGCCGGATGCGGCTGCCGTTCCGCCCGATCCTGGGAAGCCCCGCCAAGGCCGCCTGCTGACGATCTGCTTCGCCGTGTTCGCTTTTGAAATCGGCCTGTTCCTGGTCGTGTTTCCCTGGCAGGATTCCTGGACGCTCAATTATCTCCAAGGGATCAGCCCGGCGATCGGAGACTTGTGGGACGAGCCTTCCTTCAAGGGACTCGTAACGGGCCTCGGCTTTGTAAACATTTACATTTCTCTCCTCCAAGTGGCTCGGCTGCTCCGCCGCTGACCAGCAAACCCTAGCGTTGTCTAAGTTTTGTCAATTACGGAAAAATCCTACCACCTAGTACTATCGTCCTTCAGTTAACATAAGGCGTTGATCTTAGTGCTTGCGGCAGTGAAGTACTGCTATGCGCTGGGCAACGTTTGGGAAGAGGTAAGTGAATGACGAGATCTCTAGGTTTCTCGATTCTTCGTGTTACAATGACTGGCTTAGCCGTGCTCGCGCTCCTATCCGGGGTCGCCGTTTATGGGAATATTCATCGCTCTGGACCTGTCGCTGGTGGACAGACGGCGTTCTCTGGACCCGTCGCTGGTGGACAGACGGCGTTCTCTGGACCCGTCGCTGGCGGACAGACGGCGTTTTCCGGACCCGTCGCTGGTGGACAGACGGCGTTTTCCGGACCCGTCGCTGGTGGACAGACGGCGTTCTCCGGACCCGTCGCTGGTGGACAGACGGCGTTTTCCGGACCCGTCGCTGGCGGACAGACGGCATTCTCTGGACCGGTTGCCGGCGGTCAGACCGCTTAAACATTTTTCACCGCTAGCACAAGGGAGTGAAAAGAAACTGAACGCGGTGCGGTGGGTGCGATAAGGTGACCCACCTTTACGATGTCCTCGCTCCCATCCTCGGTACGAGCAGCGCGATCGTGCTGTTCATTTTAGTTGCCCTCCTGATTTTCAGTTCCGCCCCCAAGACCTGGATTGTATTGCTGTACGTCTGCTGGGAATTGTTTGCCACAATCGGCCTGACTTTGGCCAATCTCACGCTTCAAGGCACATCTCAGCAGATGGATCGCGCTACGCAAACCGCCGCGAATTCACTCTACGCGCGGCTCTATTGGAGCAACGACGTCATGGTTGATCTCCTGCGGTTCGTATTGACTACGGTTCTGATTTACAAAGCTTCGGCAACATCCAGCCGGATGCTGGGCCGGGTTCTCAGCGGGTTGGTAATTGCGATGGTTGTGCTTCCCTTTCTTCTCTTTAACCCAAGTTTCAATGAATCCGCCGCGCTGCTGAACAACCCCCACCCACTGCTGCCTTATGGAGAATGGATTCTGAGGCTTCACCTTCCCCAAGTCGAGTGGTTCAACAGCACCAGCCAACTCCTGAATTTTGGCGCAGCCATTCTAAACGTGATTCTGTGGGGAGCGCTGATCCGGTCCAAAAAACGGGATACCCAGATTCTTGAGGTGAGTATCGGATTGGGGATCCTCGTCACTGGGACGGCGGTTTCTTACGGTTTGAGGCATTTTAAGATGACGGGCGACTTCACGGCTACCGTCAATCTTTTTCTCAACCTCACGCAGATCATGGCGTGGCTGATCTGGTGCCATGCCTTCTGGTTTAAGCGGTCCGGTGCGGCCGCTTCGCGCTGACCGGATCGTCGTTTTTGAAGGAATTTTGATGGCGTTCATTTTACAGGATGCGCGATTCGGCGCCCGCATACTTCTTCGAACCCCCGCCATCACCTTCTGTATTGTGCTTCTCCTTGCGCTGGGAATCGGCGCCAATTCCGCCATGTTCAGCGTCTTGGACGGACTTCTGTTACATCCAGTGCGATACCAGGATCCTGAGAAACTCATCTTTGTCTGGAGCCATGATCCCCAGGGAACGTTGAGCGATGTTTCCCCGGCAGACTTCATGGATATTCGCGCCCGCTCGAAATCGCTGGGAAGCCTTACTGCCTGGATGCCAACCACCTTTGTGGTGACCGGCGGCGAGCGTCCCCGCCAGTTGGGCGGCGCGCGGGTGACGGCCAACTTTTTTGACACTCTTGGCGTGAAGCCGGTTCTCGGCCGGACGTTTCTTCCCGACGAGGACGGCTTGGATCATCCCGCGAACGCGGCCCGTTCGGTCGTCATTAGCCACCGCATGTGGACGCAGGAACTTGGCAGTGATCCCAACGTGCTGGGACGCATCCTGCGCGTCGATTCCATCCCTTACACGATTATCGGCGTGGCTCCCGCCGATTTTCAGTTCTGGTGGCGTCCTCATGACCTCTGGATTCCGGTGTCGATGAACATTCGTGAGCGGGATTATCACGATTTGGTTGTCCTCGCGCGTTTGCAATCCGGGCGCCCTCAGGCCGCGGCCGAACTGAACGCCCTGGCCCGGTCGCTGGCCGAGGCTTTCCCCAAGAGCGATCTCGGCTGGACGCTGCACGTCGAGGATCTGAAGGACCGGTTGTTGAACCAGACGTTCCGGCTGCGTCTTTTCTTATTGTCAGGAAGCGTCGGCCTGGTGCTGCTTCTGGCGTGCTCGAACGTAGCCAGCCTGCTTCTCGCCCGCTCGGCGGCGCGCCAAAGGGAGATCGCGATCCGCACGTCGTTAGGCGCGACCGTCGGGAGGCTCGCGCAACAGTTGCTCACGGAAAGCGCGCTTTTGGCTCTGACCGGCGGCGCCCTGGGACTGGCGATGGCATGGGCCTTGATTCGCACCGCGCCAAAGTTCGTCCCCGCCAACGCCCTTCCCGGCGGCAGTCTGGAACTCAGCATGCCCGTGGTTTGGTTCAGCCTGGGGCTCTCCGTGCTGACATGCCTTCTCATCGGGTTCGCGCCGGTTGTGGGCATCGCGCGTTTTCAGACGCAATCGGCGCTGAAGCAGTCCGGCCGGGGAACTACCGCCGGACGGGCCAGCCGGCGCGCCCGCGAATTGATTGTCGCGGCTGAGGTCGCAACCGCGCTGATCCTGATGGCGGGAGCCTGGCTCATGAACTCCGGCCTGCGCAATCTCGCCAGGATCGATCCTGGCTTCGATCCGTCCAATGTTCTGACCATGCGTCTGTATCTGCCGGCCTCGAAATACACTGCCGCGCAGGCGCTTCAGTTTTATCGGCTCGGCGTGGAGAGGATTGCCGGTTTGCCGGGCGTGCAGAGCGTTGCGGCGAGCACCAGCTTGCCGTTGCTGAGCAATATGGAAGTTCGTTTTGACCGCGAGGGTTCCGCGCGCACTGAGGCGGAACGCCCCAGTGCCGCCTATGCCGCTGTGGGGCCGCAGTACTTCCCGCTCCTGCGGATACGCCTGATTCGCGGCCGGCTCTTTGCCGAAGCGGACAATGAAAATGCGCCGTTGGTGGCGATCGTCAGCGAAGAGTTCGCCGGCCGCTACTTCCCCAGTGAGGATCCGATCGGGAGACGAATTGAGGTGAGCCGCCCGGTCCGGTTTCAGAACAGTGAGGAGTTGGTGAAGCTGGAGATTGTCGGAGTCGTTTCCAACGTGAAAATGTCCGAACTGGCCGAGGAACCGAGCCCGATGATTTACGTGCCGCACTCGCAAAATCCGTTCTCGCGGGGAGTCTGGTTTGCCGCCCGCATCGCCGGATCGCCGGCTTCGCTTGCCTCGGCCGTCCGGCGCGAATTCACCTCCATTGACCCGGAGCAACCCGTCGAGCAGATCGGCACCATGGACCAGACCATCACCAGTCAACTTGCCCAGCCAAAATTTCAGGCCGGCCTGATGGCGTCTTTCGCCTTGATTGCGCTTCTGCTGGCAGTGCTTGGGATTTACGGCGTGAACTCATACTCGGTCACGCAGAGGCGCAGCGAACTGGGGCTGCGGATGGCGTTGGGCGCGAGCCGCGGCCGGATTCTTGGGCTGGTGATCGGCCAGGGAATGCTCCCCACGGCAGTCGGCATCGTCGCGGGTTTGATCGGCGCGGCCACCAGTGCCTCGGTTCTGAGAAGCGTCCTGGTCGGCACCGACACGCTGAACCCGCTGGCGTTTTTGGGGGCGGCTCTGATTTTGACGGCGGCGGCAGCTCTGGCCTGCTATATTCCTGCCCTCCGGGCCACCCGTATTGACCCCGCCGTAACACTCCGGGTGGAGTAGCGGAAGGGTACTTGCATACTCCCAGCAAGTTTGTTACCTTAAAAGTTCGCATTCCCCATTGGGAGGCGCCGGGGATCTGTAGTCCCGGGCCGTTTGGACCAAATACAACATGAGCCGCAAATCAGGTAAGAAGTATACCGCCGCGTTGAAGCAGGTCGAGAATAAGCCCTACGCCCTGAACGACGCCGTTCCCCTCGTCAAGAAAATCAAATTTGCCAAGTTCGACGAAACCGTTGAACTTCATATGAGGCTTGGCGTCGATCCGAAGCACGCTGACCAGATGGTGCGCGGCACCGTAGTGCTACCCAACGGATTGGGTAAATCGAAAACGGTGCTGGTCATCGCCTCCGGTGACAAGCTGCGTGAGGCGCAGGAAGCTGGCGCGGATTTTGTGGGCGGCGACGACATGGTGGCGAAGATCCAGAATGAGAACTGGACCGGATTCGATGCCGTGATCGCCACGCCGGACATGATGCGCGGCGTAGGTAAGCTGGGCAAGGTGCTCGGACCGCGCGGCCTGATGCCCAACCCTAAGACCGGTACTGTGACCGTGGACATCGCGAACGCCGTGCGGGAAGTGAAAGCCGGTAAAGTGGAGTTCCGCGTCGACAAGACCGGTGTCATTCACGTTCCGTTCGGAAAAGTCAGTTTCGACGCCGAAAAGCTGGTGGAGAACGCCTCCACGCTGCTAAACGCCGTCATCAAGGCGAAACCGTCGGCGGCCAAGGGCAAGTATGTGCAGAGTGTGACGGTTTGCTCGACGATGGGTCCGGGCGTACACCTGGACGTGACGCCGTTCAATGCCAAGACAGTGTAGCGAGGTCTCCTCATGAAAAAGAAACCGGAAAAGCAAAAAGACATGGAGGCGCTGCGCGAGCAGCTGGAGAAGGCCTCGAACGTGTTCCTCACCGGCTACGAAAAGATGACGGTGGATCAGGATTTTGAGCTCCGCAAGAGCATCCGCGGCGCCGGCGGCGATTACAAGGTCATCAAGAACCGCATTGGTGAGAAGGCCGCCGAGGGCATGCCCGCCGGCGATCTGTTAAAGGACTTGAAGGGGATGTGCTCCATCGCCTATACCTCCGGCGATCCGGTGGCTCTGGCGAAAGCGCTGACGGCTTACGCCAAGGTCAATCCGAATTTCACCTTCAAGGCGGGTATGGTCGAGGGCCGGGTGGTGGATCTGACCGGGATTCAGGCGTTGGCCACCATGCCTCCGAAGGAAGAAATTTACGCCAAGCTTCTGTATCTGATTCAGGCTCCCGCCCAACGGCTGGTGACTGTGATGAACGGAGTCGGGCGGAACCTGGCCGTGGTGGTGGACCAGGGTGTGAAAGAAAACAAGTTTCAGAGCTAATTTGCATTAAAGGACAAGGGAAATGGCTGACATCAACGCGATTGCGGAACAGATTCAAGGGCTGACGCTGCTCGAAGCATCACAGCTCGTTAAGGTGCTTGAGGAGAAGCTCGGCGTTTCGGCTGCGGCTGCGGCCGTCGCGATGCCGGCGGCGGGTGGCGGCGCAGCCGCGGCTGCGGCTCCGGTCGAGGAGAAGACCGAATTTACGGTGGTTCTCACTGGCGCGGGCGCGAACAAGATCAACGTTATTAAGGCAGTTCGCGAAGTAACCAGCCTGGGCTTGAAGGAAGCCAAGGATCTGGTCGACGGAGCGCCCAAGACCGTGAAGGAAGGCGTGACGAAGGAAGAAGCCGAGACGATTAAGAAGAAATTCGTCGACGCCGGCGCCACCGTCGAAGTGAAATAGAGGTTTTGCGCGCAGCGCAAGCCAGATTTTTAGCCTCCGGCGCCGCGCTTTCGGGAATGCCCGATCGCGCGGCGCTGGACCTTTTGGAGGTACAACGCTATTTGACTTATGGAAATAGCGTTTGTTATGATTTGGTTAACTGGAGAAGGCTCCGTACCTGGCACAAGTGAATTTGGAATCCCGCGATCTGCTCGGCAGTTCGTCTGAACTACCGCTAGGCTTTGCCCTGCGCGCATATACCTCGCCCGAAGTGTATTCACACTCTCGGGCCTTTTTGTTTTGATTTACCGGAGCGCTCTGACTTGCGCGCCGGCGTCCGATCGGAACTGAGGACTTTGGATCATGCAAACCCCGGAACACGTTTCATACCGCGAACGAGTCGATTTCTCGAAGATCAAAACGACGATCCCGATCCCGAACCTGATCGAGGTCCAGAAGAAGTCCTACGAGCGGTTCCTGCAGATGGACCTGCTGCCGAGCGAGCGCGACGACACCGGTCTGGAGAGCGTTTTTAAAAGCGTCTTCCCGATCTCGGACTTCCGCGGCCTGAGCCAGTTGGAGTTCGTCGATTACGCCATCGGCAACTGGGAATGCAAGTGCGGCAACCTGAAAGGGCTGCATCACCTCCGTTCCACCTGCCGCAATCCGGCCTGCGGCGCGACCATCAAGACCGACCCGTTCCATCTGGGCGACGTGCTTTGCCATCGCTGCGGCACGTTTAACAAGAATATCGTCACCTTCTGCAACCGCTGCGGCGATCCCGTCGGCTTGCAGCTCAAGTACGACGTGACCGAGTGCGAGGAGCGCGGCATGACCTACGCCGCTCCGCTGAAGGTCACCATCCGCTTAACCGTGTTCGACAAAGATCCGGAGACCGGCAACAAGACGATCCGCGACATCAAGGAGCAGGAAGTTTTCTTCGGCGAAATTCCTCTGATGACCGAGAACGGCACGTTCATCATCAACGGCACCGAGCGCGTGATCGTTTCGCAGTTGCATCGCTCGCCCGGCGTGTTCTTCGAGCGCCAGCAGGCGCAGAGTTACTTCCTGGGCAAGATTATTCCCTATCGCGGGAGCTGGGTGGAATTCGAATACGATGCCAAAAACCTGCTGCATGTCCGCATCGACCGCAAGCGCAAGTTCTACGGTACGGTGTTCCTGCGCGCCCTCGGCCTGAAATCCGACGCGGAGATTCTGCGCGGGTTCTACAAAACCGCCGACATCGCGATCAAGGATAAGAAGCTGTTCTGGAAGCTGGTGGATAAGGAAGGCAAGGTCAAGGACGCCATCGTCGGGCACAAGCTGTCCTTCGCTATTCACTCGAAGTCCGGCGACACGGTGGTGCCGCAGGGCCGCAAGATCACCAACAGCGTCTTCAAAGAAATCCAGAAGGCAAAGATTGAGCAGGTGGAAGTCGCTTCCAATGACCTCGAAGGTGCGTACGTTGCCGCCGACGTGGTGGACATGGAAACGGGCGAAGTGCTGATCGAGGCGAATCATGAGCTGACGCCGCCGGTGGTCGCCAAGCTGATGGAGTCCGGTATCTCGACCTTCGATATTTTCTTCCCCGAGTTCGACGATGTCGGCAACGTCATTTCGATGACGCTCAAGAAGGACGGCGTCAAGGCGCAGAACGACGCGCTGCTCGAAATCTACCGCAAGTTGCGTCCGGGCGATCCGCCGACCGTCGATACCGCGACCCAGTTGTTCCAGGGCATGTTCTTTGACCCGCGCAAATACGATTTCTCTCGCGTGGGCCGCATGAAGTTCAATATCAAGCTGCATGAGAAAGCCGATTATGCTCCTGAAAACTGGGCGCAGGATCCGGCCAATGCGGGCCGCAATCCCATGGATCGGCGCGTGCTCGACCACGATGATTTCATCGGCACGATTAAGTATCTGCTGAAGCTTCGCAAGGGCATCGGCGCGGTGGACGATATCGATCATCTGGGTAACCGCCGCGTGCGCGCCGTGGGCGAGCTTCTGGAAAACCAGTTCCGCATCGGGCTTGTCCGCATGGAGCGCGCGATCAAGGAAAAGATGTCGGTCTATCAGGAAATGTCGACCGCCATGCCGCACGATCTGGTGAACGCCAAGCCCGTGATGGCCGCCATCCGCGAGTTTTTCGGATCCTCGCAGCTTTCGCAATTCATGGATCAGACCAACCCGCTGTCGGAAATCACGCACAAGCGGCGTCTGTCTGCCCTTGGGCCGGGCGGCTTGTCGCGTGAGCGCGCCGGATTCGAAGTCCGCGATGTGCACCCGACACATTACGGCCGTATCTGTCCCATTGAAACGCCGGAAGGTCCGAACATCGGTTTGATCAGTTCGCTTTCGTGTTTCGCGCGGATCAACGAATACGGCTTCATCGAGAGCCCTTATCGACGCGTGAAGGAAGGCCGGGTCGTGGACGAAGTGAAAGTCCTGAATCCGGGCGACACAGATCTCAAGGTTGGCCAGGTGCTGCTCTCGCCGGAGCTCGAAAAAGTTCTGAAATCGCCCGCGGCCAAGAGGGGCGCTCTCGAATATGAAGCCCACTGCGACTATTTATCGGCGTGGGAGGAAGACAAGTACATCATCGCCCAGGCCAACGTGCCGATGGACGAAAAGGGCAACATTTCGGCCGAGCTGGTAAACGCCCGCCAAGCCGGGAACTTCGTGCTGAAGCACGTCGGCGAGATCGAGTACATGGACGTCAGTCCGAAGCAGCTCGTATCGGTCGCCGCCAGCCTGATCCCATTCCTGGAAAACGACGACGCCAACCGCGCGCTGATGGGATCCAACATGCAGCGCCAGGCGGTTCCTTTGCTGCGCGCCGACTCGCCGTACGTCGGCACCGGCATGGAACGCGTCACCGCCCGCGATTCGGGCGCGGTGATCATTTGCAAACGCTCCGGCGTCATTGACTCGGTCGATAGCGAGCGCATCATTGTCCGCGTGGAAGGGAATACCCAGGAAGGGCAGCTTTCGCGCGAGGTGGGTGCGGACATCTATACGATGACCAAGTTCAAGCGCTCCAACCAGAACACTTGCATTAACCAGAAGCCCATTGTCATGCAAGGGCAGAAGGTCAAAAAAGGCGACGTGCTTGCAGACGGTCCTTGCACGGAGCTGGGCGAACTCGCCCTGGGCCGCAACGTTCTGGTGGCCTTCATGCCGTGGCGCGGCTACAACTTCGAAGACGCGATCGTCGTGTCCGAAAAGCTGGTCAAGGAAGACTACTACACCTCGATTCACATCGAGGAGTTCGAGGTCGACGCCCGCGACACCAAGCTGGGCCCCGAGGAAATCACGCGCGATATTCCGAACATCGCCGAGGGCTTCCTGCGGAACCTCGATGAAAGCGGCATCATCCGCATCGGCGCGACTGTGAAGCCCGGCGACATTCTCGTCGGCAAGGTGACGCCGAAGGGCGAAACGCAGTTGACTCCAGAGGAAAAGCTGCTCCGCGCGATCTTCGGCGAAAAGGCCGGCGATGTGAAGGACGCCTCGCTGTATTGCCCGCCCGGAATTGAAGGAACGGTGGTCGATTGCAAGGTGTTTTCGCGCAAGGGCGCGGAGCTCGATGAGCGCTCCAAGCTCATTCTCGAATATCAGGAAGAGCGCCTGAAGCGCAATCTGGAAGACGAGAAGCGCATCTTGAATGACGAGCGCTCTAAGCGCCTCGCGAATCTGCTGGACGCCAAGCAGTTGCTGGCCGACCTGCACGACGAAAAAACGAATAAGAAGCTACTGGCCAAGGGCACGGATCTCACGCGCGACATGATCGAGAAGCTGCGTGCGCGCGACCTGAAGCGCATGAAGCTGAAGGACAAGGATCCCCGGCTCAACGAGCAGATCGACGAGATCGAGGAAATGACCTCCCGCCAGATCGCGGTGCTCGAGAAGATCACCGACGAGAAAATCGCCAAGCTGCGCAAGGGCGACGAACTGCCTCCGGGCGTGATCAAGCAGGTCAAATGCTACATCGCGATGAAGCGCAAGCTGTCGGTCGGCGATAAGATGGCCGGCCGCCACGGCAATAAGGGCGTCATTGCCCGCATCGTTCCCGAGGAAGACATGCCGTACCTTCCCGACGGAACGCCGGTTGAGATCGTCCTCAATCCCCTGGGCGTTCCCAGCCGTATGAACGTCGGACAGATTCTGGAAACGCACCTCGGCTGGGCGGCCAAGGCGCTGGGCGTGAAGTTTGCGACGCCGGTGTTCGACGGCGCCACCGAAAAGGACATCAAGGCGCAGCTCAAGGCCGCGAACCTGCCGAGTTCCGGCAAGGTGCGGTTAATGGACGGCATCAGCGGCGTGATGTTCGAGCAGCCGGTGACGGTCGGCTACATCTACATGCTGAAGCTGTCGCACCTGGTGGACGACAAGATCCACGCGCGTTCCATCGGGCCGTATTCGCTGATTACTCAGCAGCCGTTGGGCGGCAAGGCCCAGTTCGGCGGCCAGCGCTTCGGCGAAATGGAAGTCTGGGCGCTCGAAGCCTACGGAGCCGCCTACGTCCTGCAGGAATTGTTGACCGCGAAGTCCGACGACGTCTACGGACGCGCCAAGATTTACGAAGCGATTGTGAAGGGCGAAGCAGCGGCGGAGCCCGGCGTGCCGGAAAGCTTCAACGTCCTGATTCGCGAGTTGCAATCGCTCTGTCTCGATGTCGAGTTGATGAAGAAGCAGACCGAAGAAGTGGACACCGCTTTGGCGGCGGATTAGCAGGGCTGGCGGCAGAGGCCTGGGGCCAACCGCCAAAGACGAGTTTGAAAGTGTGCTTTTGAAAAGGGAGACATCATGTACCGTTCTTCTCCGTACGACCGCGCAAATCTGATCGCCGATTTCGACTCGATCCGCATCTCGCTGGCGAGCCCGGAAAAAATCCGGAGCTGGTCCCATGGCGAGGTGACCAAGCCGGAAACCATCAATTACCGGACCTTCAAGCCGGAGCGCGACGGGCTGTTCTGCGCGCGTATTTTCGGCCCCATCGCGGACTGGGAATGTTTGTGCGGCAAGTACAAGCGCATGAAGCATCGCGGTGTGATCTGCGATAAGTGCGGCGTCGAAGTGACTCTCTCCCGCGTGCGCCGGGAGCGCCTCGGCCACATCGAACTCGCCAGCCCCTGCTCCCACGTCTGGTTTTTCAAGGGCCTGCCCTCCCGCATCGGCTACCTGCTCGACATCACACTGCGCGAGCTGGAGCGCGTCCTCTATTTCGAAGCCTTTGTCGTCGTCGATAACGGCGAGGTGCCGGACCTGAAGCGCGGCGAAGTGATCACCGACGAGCGCAAGCGCCAGCTCGACACCGAATACGCCGGAAAATTCGTGGCAATGATGGGCGCGGAGGGTATCAAGGACCTCCTCAAGAAGGTCGATTGCGAATCGCTCAGTCTCGAAATCCGCGAAAAGATGAAGACCGAGGTTTCCCAGCAGAAGAAGCTGAAGTTCGCCAAGCGTCTGCGGGTTGCCGAGAGCTTCCGCAAGTCTGGTAACAAGCCGGAGTGGATGATTCTCGACGTGATCCCGGTGATTCCGCCGGAACTGCGCCCACTGGTTCCGCTGGACGGCGGCCGCTTCGCCACCTCCGATCTGAACGATCTTTATCGCCGCGTGATCAACCGCAACAACCGCTTGAAGAAGCTGATTGAGCTGCACGCGCCGGACGTCATCGTTCGCAACGAAAAGCGCATGCTGCAGGAAGCCGTCGACGCGCTGTTCGACAACGGCCGCCGCGGCCGCGTGCTGCGCGGCGCCAATAACCGCCCGCTCAAGTCTCTCTCCGATACGCTCAAGGGTAAGCAGGGCCGTTTCCGCCAGAACCTGCTCGGCAAGCGCGTCGATTATTCGGGCCGCTCGGTTATCGTCGTCGGGCCGGATCTCAAGCTCAACCAGTGCGGTCTTCCCAAGAAGATGGCGCTCGAGCTGTTCAAGCCGTTCATCTATCACCGCCTGGAGCAGCGCGGCCATTGCACCACCATCAAGCAAGCCAAAGAGTTGGTCGAGCAGCAGGATCCGGTGGTTTGGGACATCCTGGAAGAAGTCATTAAGGATCATCCCATCCTGCTGAACCGCGCTCCCACGCTGCACCGCCTCGGGATTCAGGCGTTTGAGCCGGTGCTGGTGGAAGGCAAAGCCATCAAACTGCATCCGCTCACTTGCACCGCCTTCAACGCCGATTTCGACGGCGACCAGATGGCCGTCCACATTCCGTTGTCGCCGGAGGCGCAGATCGAGGCTTCCACCCTCATGTTGTCTTCCAACAACATTCTGTCTCCCGCGCACGGAGCGCCCATCGCGGTGCCGACGCAGGACATGGTGCTGGGTCTTTATTACCTCACCAAAGCCCGCCCGGGCACCAAGGGCGAAGGCCGCATGTTTGCCTCCGTCGACGATGTGCTCATCGCTCTGGAAATGGGCGAGGTCGAAACCCTCACGCCCATCCGTCTGCGCTACACCGGCAGGGTGATTGATCTCACCAAGGCCTTCGATAGCCAGAACCTGATGCACACCGAGCCGATCGAGTTCGCCAAGCAGTACATGGACACCACTGTCGGCCGCGTGATCCTGAATGACGTTCTGCCCAGTGAGATGCCGTTCATCAACGGCCTGCTTAAGAAGAAGGGCCTGGCGCAGCTGGTTCAGTACTGCTACCTGAAGCACGGCCTGCCGATCACGGTCAACATGCTCGATAAGGTGAAGGCGCTCGGCTTCCTCTACGCCACCCGCGCCGGCATCTCCATCGGCATCGACGACATGATCGTCCCCGGCGAAAAGGCCGGCCTGGTCCGCAACGCCGAAAAGGCCGTGATTGAAGTGGTCGCGCAGTATCAGGAAGGCGCGATTACCCACGGCGAGCGCTACAACAAGATCATTGAAATCTGGTCCAAGGTCACTGAACGCGTCTCCGACGAAATGTTCAAGACCATGGAGGAGGATGACCGCACCGGCCGTTACCTCAATCCGATTTACATCATGGCGGACTCCGGCGCGCGCGGTTCCAAGCAGCAAATCCGCCAGCTCTCCGGTATGCGCGGCCTCATGGCCAAGCCGTCGGGCGAGATCATCGAACAGCCCATTACCGCCAACTTCCGCGAAGGCCTGGACGTGCTGCAGTACTTCATTTCCACGCACGGCGCGCGCAAGGGCTTGGCCGATACGGCGCTGAAGACCGCCGATTCCGGCTACCTGACCCGCCGTCTCTGCGACGTGGCCCAGGACGTCATCGTCACCGAGACCGATTGCGGCACCGCCGACGGCATTTACGTCGAGCCGATCATCGAATCGGGCGAAATCATCGAGCCTCTGCGCGACCGCATCGTCGGCCGCGTCGCTCTCGAAGACCAGCTCGACTACGAAGGCAATCTCATCGTCGCCGTCAACTCCGAGATCACCGAGGATCTGGCCGGCGCGATTCAGGCCGCCGGTATCGACCGCGTCAAGATCCGCTCGGTGCTGACCTGCGAATCCAAGCGCGGCGTCTGCCAGCTCTGCTATGGCCGCAACTTGGCCACCGGTCGCTTGGTGGAACGCGGCGAGGCAGTCGGCATCATCTCCGCCCAATCGATCGGCGAACCCGGCACGCAGCTCACCATGCGAACGTTCCACATCGGCGGAACGGCCACCGGCTCGGCCGAGCAGTCCAAGCAGGATGTGAAATCGGACGGCTTCGTCAAGTTCATCAATATCGTCACGGTGAAAAACGCCAAGGGCGAATTGATTTCCATGAACCGCTCCGGAATTATCGCCATCATCGACGAGAAGGGCCGCGAAAAAGAGCGGTATCAGGTGGTCTACGGCGCCAAGATTCACTACGCCGACGGCGCGCCCGTCAAGAACAACGCCGTCCTGCTCGAATGGGATCCGTACACGTTCTCGATCCTTACCGACGTCACCGGCGTCGTCCATTTCAAGGACCTGACCGATGGTCTGACCATGCAGGAGCAAGTGGACGAAATCACCGGCCGTTCGCAGTGGGTCGTCATGGATTCCACCGACGAGAAGCGTGTCCCGGCCGTGCTGGTCCGCCCCGCAGGCGGCACCAAGGCCGAGGAAAAGCGCTATCTCATGCCGATGAACGCGCACTTGATGGTGGCCGACGGCGATGAGATTCACGCCGGCGATGTCATCGCCAAGATTCCGCGCGCCACCACGAAAACCAAGGACATCACCGGCGGTCTGCCCCGTGTTGTCGAACTGTTCGAAGCCCGCAAGCCGCGCGAAACGGCCGTCATCACGGAAATCGATGGCATCGTGAAGTACGGCGAAATTTCCAAGGGCATGCGCAAGCTCTACATCATCGGCGACGACGGCGAGCAGAAGGAATATTCCATTCCTCGCGGCGTCCACATCAACGTCCAGGAAGGCGAGCGCGTAAAACACGGCGACCCGCTGATGGACGGCCCCCGCAACCCGCACGACATCATGGCCGTGATGGGTGAAAAGGACCTGCAGAAGTACCTGGTAAACGAAATTCAGGAAGTCTATCGCCTGCAGGGCGTCAACATCAACGACAAGCACCTGGAAGTCATCGCACGCCAGATGATGCGCTGGGTGAAGGTCGACGACATCGGCGATACCGAATTCCTACCCGAGGAAGTCGTCGACAAGTTCAAGTTCCGCGAAGAGAACAACCGGGTGCTCGAAGCGGGCGGCGCGCCGGCTACCGGCAAAACCGTGCTGCTGGGTATCACCAAGGCGTCGCTGTCCACCGATTCGTTCATCTCCGCCGCCAGTTTCCAGGAGACCACGCGCGTACTGACCGAAGCGGCCATCAACGGCAAGGTCGATTACCTGCGGGGCCTCAAGGAGAACGTCATCATGGGCCGCCTGATTCCGGCCGGCACCGGCATGATGTATTACCGCAATTTGAAGATCGCGGGCGAGGACATCGAGGAAGAAATCGCGGCCGAGCAGGAAGCCGCCGCGCTCGACGTGATCCCGGGCTACGACGAGGAAACGCGTGCGCTGTACGCCGGAGGCCTTTCCGAGGCGCCGGAGCCTGGGCCCGAAGAGACCCTCGCCGAGTAGGTAGGGAGGCAGGGTCAAACCCTGCCACTGTTTTCACCGGGGCTCGCGGAACTTCCTCAAACCCGCGAGCCACCCGATCAGCAACAAACTAAGAATGCCCGCGATCCGTCCGGCCACCACTTCCGCCGGCGCTTCAAACACCATCCGGACCGTATGCGATCCGGGCGCTAACGCAAGCAACATGTGCCCCACCGCGTCGGCATGAATCGCTAGCGTGCGCCCGTCCTCGTATGCGTGCCATCCGGGATCATACGTTTCCTGAACCAGCAGCGCCTCTCCCGGGCCCACCTCGGCGCTCACGTTCAGCACGTCGCTCCCGGCCCACTGGCACCGCGCCCGATCTCCCGCCGGCCCTGACTCCACAGCCTCGGCGTAAGCCTGCACCTGGGTCGTCAAGCCGTCGATTCGAATTGCCGGTACAGCCTCGATTCTCGCCCGGTTGACGATTCTCACGATTCCCGCCGCTCCGCGCGGGACGCGGTAGTATCGATTCCCCTCGCCGTCATCCCGCAGCAGCGGCAGAGCGCCATCGTACAACTTCGGATTCGGGAAATCCTTGTACGGCTCCTGCGACTCCTTTCCCGGAACCACCAGAATGTCGACTCCCAAGGCTTGCAGCCACCACTTGATGAGCTGAGCATCGCTCCCATGCGTGATGATCCATTGCGCGCCCGGCAGCAGCGGATTCAGGATGCTTTGCTGCTGAGCGCCGTCCGCCTCCTGTCCCAGGTGCCAGGTGTTGTACCAGAATCGGATGGTTCCGGTGACAAAAACGCGTTGTTCCGGAAAATGTTCGTACAGCCAGGTTTCGGTCTTGTACTCGACGCGGCCCCTCACATCATGCTCCACCGGGAATTCGGAGTAGGCGTGCTTGAGATAGCGCCAGCTCGGTCGAAATGCGAAAAACAGGATAAGCAGCAGCGCCACCCGCGCCGCGATTCCGAGTCGCGATGTTCCAGGCCGTCCATGCCAGACGAGTGCCGCCACCTGGACCGCGCAGAGGATCGCGAACACGTCAAATTCCGGAATCAGGCGCCACGGAGCCCCCGCCACCTGGAATCCAAACCAGTAATAGCCGAGGACATACACGGCCAGCCACCACAAACCGCTGCCAATGAAAAACGCATAGGCCGAGTATCCCCGCAAGCGGGAAAGCGCCACGCTCACCGCAGCGTAAACCGCCAGCAGCGCCGCCAACACCGGCAGAGACCACGAATTCCCCTGCGGAGAAAACAGGTGCAGATTGTTCGTCGTGACCCGCACATAGGACGGCACCAGCCACCATGCCGTCAGACCCCAGGCCAGCGCAGCAATACCGAGCGCATCGCGCACCACCAGAGCCCTGCCGCGCCATTCATGGCGCGCCAGCAGGCAGGACCACACCAGCACGGGCATCGTGATCGCCACGGCCACCAGTCCGTAGAAATTGATGGTCACCGTCAGCGCAATCCCGATCGCGCTTAGGCAAAGCCACCCCGTCTTGCCGCCGTGGAAGCGTTTCCAGGCTCCCAACCATGCGACCGGCAGCATCGCCAGCGACGAAATGTGAGGTCCCTCGCCATATCGCATCAGCACATGAAGCCGCTGCGGTACGTGGAATAAACTGTCGCGGCGGATATCAGGCAGCAGCAGAAAGGACGGCGACGCCAGAGCGATCCCGGCCACCGCGAGCCATGCCGCGCCGCGCGATCCGGACGCTTTTCGCGTCCACAGGTAGAGCACCGCGAATCCGAAGGCATAACAGAATCCGATGGCCAGGTGGTAGGCGCGAGCCACGGAGATGCGTAGCGCCGTGGAAACGATGGCAACCGCGTAACGCGGCCCCGGAGGATAGACGTAGTCGGCGCGCGTCCCGCAATACCACAGCGGTTGCCACAGATGGTGCGGCCAGGTCTGCTGCAGCGCGTGCGCTTCGGCCATGAACGCGCCTTCGATCGACTGCCAGTTATCGAGATATTCCAGCCGGAACACCGGTAGCACCAGCAATGCCGCCAGCAGAAAAATTGCCGCTGAATCCAGCCACCAGCTACGGGACATAAAGGAACCATGGATACCGGTCCACCGGCAGCGCGGAGTTCTTCCTTGCCAGGCACCAGGTCTGCTCGCCGCGATTCTCCGTGCTATAGCCGTTCTCCGCCAGAAGCTTCAGCAAGGGCAAATGAGAGGAAAACTCGGCGATAAACGTCGTGAACAGGTTTATTACCTCGAAGCCGGCCGCTTTCACGGCCTCTCCCAGTTCGTGCGCCGTGTACTCGCGCATGTGCCCGATTTCCGGATCTTCGCCCTCGGCCGGCCGCTTATAGAGGAAGAAGATCTGCGGATTATCGCGCCCGTCCAGCGTCTTCGCCGCGCTGGTGATGCTGCCGACGTTGGGCGTCGTTATCAGCAGATATCCCCCGTCGATCAACACGCGGCGCGCCTCCAGCAGCATCCGCATCGGATCGTAAACCAGATGCTCGATGATCTCGCCGGCAATCACCGTGTCGAAGTGGGCATCGGGGTAGGGGAAACGGTCTCTTTCCACGTCAAAATGGTCCACTTCGCAGGTGAAATCGCGATCCTCGAAAGGAACCACCTTGAGGTCCACCTTGCCCGTGTTTCCGTAGTATGCTCCCCGGACTTCGCGATACCCGCAAATCCGGTCGAGCAGCGGCGTGATCTGCATGTAGCATCCCAGCTCCAGCACGCGCCCGGTGGATTGGGGCGCAGGAACCAGCGCTAAAGTCCGAGCCAGTCTCGGTATATGCTTATCGAGATACGCACGGGCGCCGGCGTCCGGCATCGGCATGGAGCACAGCGCAGCCTCGCTCGCCCGGAGTCTTTCTGGATCGAACGGCTCGGTAATGTTTCCGGGTTGCGAGGAACTCAGGTGATAGTTCAGCCGCCGCAGCAGATTGCGGACCACGCGCAGCGGAAGCGGCAGTGTCGGTGCCAATTCATGAGTCTAGCAGGCCTATGCCGCCGAAAATAGACTTTGCTGCTCCGCATATGCGGGGCCGAACTGCTCCAGTTCCATGGGAAATTTCCGCCGCAGCTCTTTTGGCGCGGTCGCGTGGATTCCTCCGATGAGCGCCTGCATCTGCAGGGCATTCACCACGCTCTTTCCCTGGGCGTCGTTGTTGAAAATCACGAACGTCCTCTCCGCGAACCGGTTGATGTGCTCAATTCGTTTAGCCCATTCCGCCAGTTCCGCCTCCGAATACAAATAATCGTGCTGCCGCGTGCGGGGCCCGTCTTTCAAAAACGAACCCAAAGAGTTCTGCGGATTCCTGCCATGGAGCCGAACATAGCCAACCGCCGAGGTCAGGAACTGCGTGGGCGGCATCGCGCTGGTGTACTCCGGCTGGTCGATATTGCAGAATCCTACCCGGTAATCCAGAAACACCCCGACCGCCTCTTCCGCCATCCAACTTGAATGCCTCATCTCCGCGACCAGCGGGAACTCATGAAACGCCCTCCGCAGCCGGATGAAAAAGTCCTTGTTTTCGGCGGTGAAGCGGAAGGACCAAGGAAACTGCATCAGAAGGGCTCCCAGCTTGCCAGCTTTCAACAAGGGCCGCAGGCCCTCGGAAAACTCCTTCACTTGAGCGTCGTCCATGACCCGGGCATGGGTGAAGTTCTGGTGCAGCTTGGCTGTGAACTGAAAGCGCGGATTCGCTTCGACTTTCTTCATCCAAAGCCTGACGACTTCCGGTTTAAGATGCTGATAGAAGGAGCTGTTGATCTCGACGGCGTCGAACCGCCGCGCCAGGAACTCCAGGGCGTGGAAGCCGTTGCCGTACGTCTTCGGGTAAACCAGGCCGTTCCAGTGAGGATAGGACCAACCAGCGGTTCCGACAGATGGGGAGGTGGACATGTGACAGACGCTCCGTGGCTTGAATTCGCTATTTATTCGCCTGATTGATAATAGCGAAGAAGAGGCGAATCTGTCAAGGCCATTTTTTACGACACGAAAGCCGTCGTGTCTTCAATGAGCTCGGCCAGCCTGCGCTTCAGCCGCAGTCCCAGATGGTGAAGCAATGAGAGTAGGTTCACACCTGGGTAGTAGGCAAGGGCCTGAGTTTGTCTCCTGGATAGGGTACCGGCGCAGACTCGGGAAGTTCCTAGGTTTGCAGCGAGCCTAAACGAGCGTCTTTTCCGAGCCGTAGAGGTTCGGGTCATCCTCAGTCCGCGAGAGAAAGTATCGCCGGATCTCGTCTCGCAACTGAGGCTTCTCCGGAGTCAATTGATAGATTCCTTGCCAATCCGCCTTCAAATCGGCGGCCGGCGCGAACTGGTGGCGCACCAGGATCAGATCCCGATGGGAGTACGCCCTGCGCACCTTCGATCCGTGGAAGTGATGCACCGCGAATCCATCCACGTAACCGATATTTCTGCGCAGTTTGGCGGCGTTCCTCTGCCAGGCGGCGATGGCCGCGCGATAGTCGGCCGAATAATTCCCCAGGTGCATGTCGGGTGCTTCCTCGCACACCAGGCCGAACGCCATGAACCAGTCGCCGTGGCCCAGGATGCACTGGTCGAGCAGGCCACCCACTGTGTCGAGCGCCGTCCTTCGGAAGGCCCACATGCCTCCCGTCGCGCCGACTCCGTGGCGGGCGCCGGCCGCCGCATAGGAATAGCTTTTCTGCTTCCAGCCGCCGTCGGCGTAGCCCTCCGGCAGCCGGTATCCGTTCTGGACGTAATTGAAGGCGAAGCCGGTGTTGATCCGCATGGGCAGATGACCCGTCCCCGGGGTCTCGCCCGTCAGGTCAGCATAGGACGAGAATGGCTGCACGAAATCGTAGTGCTGCAATTGCTGGATCGTCTCGAGGGCCCAATCGTGCCGGGTCAGATGAAAGTCGGCGTCCACATACGCTCCGTACTTCCAGTCCGCGGGAAACGTTTGGATCACGCGGTTCAAGATGTTTTCTTTGTGAAACAGCTCATGCTGCGTCCTCAGTTGCACGTCTCCTGGCACGGTGATCTCAAAGGGACGGTCTCCGTAGGCCAGTTCGCCAAGGTGCAGTTGGACGTTCGGTGTGCCGCGCAAATGGCGGATGCAATCGTTGGCCAGTTCGCGACGGGTTCGCCAGCGGAAGGGATTGGAATAGCAGACGGCGACGTGAAGTGTCTGCTCCTCTGACCATTCGGACCATGGCTGGTGCTGGTCGGGATGCTGCCGGAAAGGTTCAACGGGCATGTGGGGTTCGCCTCATGCCCGAAGGATAAGAGCGCCCCGCGCACCGCGTGCGCGTCTGAAAGCGATAACACGCTGAGCGCGCGAGCAATAGGCCGTGCCAGGGTTACTGAATCGTTGCCGCCCAGTCGTTGTTCGCGGGTACCGCGAACTCCTGCGCGCGCGCTGGCTTCCGCGTGCGCTTTTCCTTGTACATCCGGCGATCCGCCTCGGCCAGGAGCTGTTCGGCATCGGTCCCATCGGTGAGGAAGTGCGCCACGCCGATGCTGAGCGTCAGCAGATTGTCGTGGGCCAGTTCGTGGCACACCTGCGTCACCACCTGGCGGAACTGCGCGGTCTTCATTTCCACGTCGGCAGGCCGCACGCCGGGCAGCAGCACCACAAATTCGTCCCCACCCATGCGGGCTACGTAATCGTATTCGCGGCAGGCTTCCCGCAGGCCCTTGGCTACCTCGTGAAGTACGCGGTTGCCTTCCAGATGGCCGAAGCGGTCGTTCACCAGCTTGAAACCGTCCAGATCCAGCACGCACACCGCCACTGGCGCATTGGTCCGCCGTGCGCGCGAAATCTCCGCATCCAGTTGCAGGAACAAGGAGCGGGCGTTCGGGAGGTTGGTCAGATAATCCGTGGTGGCGGACGACTCCGCACGACGGAACCGCAGCGCGTTTTCGATGGCCAACCCGATCTTGGAACTGATCGCCAACAGAATCCGCAGGTGATCCTTCGTGAATGCGTCTCCTTCGGCGTGATAAAGCGTCAACACACCCAGAACGCCGCTGACGCCTTCGAGCGGCACCGCGACCGCCGACCGCAGCGTGGAGAATTTCTCCGAATCGTTCAGGTAACCCGGCTCGACCGACGGATTCCCGTTCAGGATCGGTTTGCGGTTGTCCGCCACCCAGCCCGATAAGCCTTGTCCGATGGGAATTTCCAGCGATGAGAACAACCGGAAATCGTCGCCCGTTACGTATTCCGGAACCAGCACGCCGTCGCGGGCAATCCAGATGGCCAGCGAATGCATCGGAATGATGCGGCGAAGACGCACGGCCAGCACGCTGAGCGTCTCATCCAGGCTTAACGAATTGCCCAAATCCTGCGAAATTTCGAACAGCGCCTGCACTTCCTGGCGGGCCGCCGCGATGGAGGTCAAAAAGTCCACCGCGCCCGCCTTCGACCGGCGTTCCTTGGGTGGAGCTGGAGACGCTTCGAAACCCGCAGCCGGCGACTCGCCGTTGACCACCTTCAGGTCCACGGACAAATTCACCCTCGCGCTACTTTTCTGCTGCGCCATTTGTTCCAGCTCCACGTACCGCTTCGCCAAGACCTGGACGACCTTCGGGTCGAATGCCTTGCCGGACTCCGCGAGAACCACCTTCATCGCTTCGTCCAGCGGCAGGGCGCGCCGGTACTGCCGGTCCGACGCCAGCGCGTCGAGGCAGTCCACCGCCGCCAGAATCCGCGCGCCGATGGGAATGTCCTCTCCCGAAATCCCGTAGGGATACCCTGTGCCATCCCACTTTTCGTGATGCGCGCGCACGATCGGGACCACGGGGTAGGGAAACTGAACCCGTTCCAGAATTTCCGCGCCCACCAGGGGATGGATTTTCATCTTCTCGAATTCTTCCGGCGTCAGGCGGCCAGGCTTGGAAATAATGTGTTCGGGCACCGCCAGTTTCCCGATGTCATGAAGCAGGGACGCGGCGCGAAGCGCCTGACGCTCCTCTTCGTTTAAGCCCAGATCCTTGCCCATTTCGATGGCGTACACCTGTACCCGCTGCAGGTGGCCATGCGTGGTGTGGTCCTTGGCCTCAATGGCCAGAGCCAGCGCCTCAATCGTCCGCAAGTGCAGCGAGGAGACTTCCTCGACGTGCTTTTTCTCGTCTTCGAGACGCTGCAGATAGAGCTTATAGGAGCGATAAATGAGATAGAGCACCGGGCCGGTGAGCAGCACCGTCTGCCAACCGACAACGGAATCGGCGAAACTGAGCCCCTTTGCCACCGCCGCTCCGCCTAAATAATAGGGCAGGGACCAGAAGTAGCATTCGCGGAAGACCACGCGGAATTTCTTTTCTTCGGCCATGGCAATGGCCAGCGCGACAGGTACCGTATTGGCGAGAAATAGGGCGAACGTCGCGGCTGCCATGCGGATTGCCGGATCTACTCGATCTGGACCCAGCCACGGCAGGTTGTACACCTGCTCCGTAATCGCGACGGCGATCGCCATGCCGCATGTATTGAAAATCGCCTGTGCCAGCGTCGCGCGCCGCTGGCTGTTCCAGAAGCACTGCACCAGCGTGACCACGGTCCCCAGCAGAATCGTCTCGCTTACGCCCAGATCCGCCAGTCCGAACAGCACGAAGATGAAATTCAAGCTCAGCGTTCCGGGCATTCCGGGAACGCTGACCCGCATCCCGGAGGAGAGCACGGCCATCAGCAGGAAACAGGCGTACTTGAGCACGTCTCCTGACTCCCATGACGCCAGGGAGCTCATGATGACGACGCCTCCCAGGATTCCGGTAATCAGGATGAAGAGGCGCAGCTTGCCGGCCAGTGGCCGCGCCGCAGGTTCGGTTGTCTCCGCCGATGCGGCTTCAGCAGAGATGGGGAGCGTGAGCGAACTCATCTCCCCTGGCAGTTGCACTCCAGGTGCCAGCCTCGGGCGACCCGTTTATCGTTTATTTTCAACGAAAGAGATGCCATGCGCGCCCACGGCGAGGACAACTTGGCACGGAACCCGTGGGCACCGTGCGACAAAGTGTCTCAATTGACGGGGAGATTTTCCAGTTGTCCTAAGGTATTCCGCTAAGGGACGTTCTCGCAAATTACTGGCGAAATAGTAAGTGACAATGAATTCCGACTGCACCCACGAGTTTCTGGGAATGAAGGCGGTGATTTCGAGCGAGGCCATGCGCCGTCTGCTGTCGCAGGTGGAGCGGGTCGCCCGGTCCAACGCCACCGTTCTGATACTCGGAGAAAGCGGCTCGGGCAAGGAGGTGCTCGCCCGCGCTGTGCACCACTTCTCCGGACGGTGCCAAAAGCCCTGGGTGGACCTGAACTGTGGCGCGCTGCCGGAACATCTCATCGAAAGCGAGCTGTTCGGCCATGAACGGGGCGCCTTCAGCGGCGCGGATTCGGCGAAGCTGGGGCTGTTTGAAATGGCTCATCAAGGAACCATTTTCCTGGATGAAATCGGCGAGCTCGACATGAAGATGCAGGTGAAACTGCTCCGCGTGCTCGATGGCGTTCCGTATTACCGGCTTGGCGGCGTGAAGAAAGTGAACGTTGACGTCCGGATCGCCGCCGCCACCAATCAGGAACTCGAACGGGCTGTCGCCGAGGGCCGTTTCCGCTCCGATCTGTACCACCGCCTGACGCAGATCACCCTGCACGTGCCGCCGCTGCGGCATCGCATCGAGGACATCGCTCCGCTGGCGCGCCATTTCCTGACGCAGCAGGATTCGTCCTTGCGCTTTTCGCCCGGAGCGATCGAGGCCATGGAGCGCCACGCCTGGCCAGGCAACATCCGGGAGCTGCGCAACGTCGTGATTCGCGCCGCGGTCCTGGCGAACGAGGAAGAGATCCATGCCGCCGATCTTCCGATTCATCCGCACACGCACAACGAGCAGGTTGCCGGCCCTCCCTCCGGCAGCCTTGAGGGCATGGAGCGCAAGATGATCTTCGACGCGCTGCATTCCACCAACGGACATCAGCAGAAAGCCGCGGCCAAGTTAGGTATTTCGCGCCGCACGCTGAGCCGCAAACTGAAAATCTACGAAAACGGCATGGCCGAGGCGAGCTTGTGACCGCGGGACAGGATCAACGGCGGGAACCGAGACGCCGCGCCAACGGACGGGTGCAGGTGAAATTCACCGATCCCCGGCCCCAGGAAATCGCTGGCAAGCTGATGGATGTCAGCCCCAGCGGTTTTCGCATGAAGCATGAGTGCGCGTCATTGCACTCCGGCCAAATCGTGGAGTTTTCCCATCAGGAGGCCACCGGAAAAGCGCAGGTGGTCTGGAACCGCATCCTCTCCGGCGGCGTGGAAACGGGCTTCTTCGTCGTCACCGAGCGGTAAGCCGTTAATTCCGCGTCTGCTGGACCTTCGGTACCGACAGATACCCGACCACCAGATCCTTCTTCACGTCGTTGATCACCAGCTCATACGGCTGCACCGACTTCGACATCAGGAACTGAATCGGCTCGTTCACCGTGCGGTCCTTTTTCTCGACTCGCTTATCGTCGGCGATGATCACCAGGGTGAACTTGTTCTTCTTCGGATCCGCGCTTTCCAGTACCAGCTGCACATCGCCGAATTTTTGCGGCACGTTCTTTTTCACCTTGGCCAGCTTGATGTCGATGTAGTTTCGCTCGCCCAGTTGCTTGAGAGCGAGAAGTTCCTTGCCGTTGGTGGCGATCAGGCCGCTCTGCACGCCCAGATCTCCGCGGGCGCTCTTCAGGTCGGCGATCGTTTTCTCGATGGCGGACCGGTTCGACGCGGTTTCCGTCTTCAATGACCCGACGTCGTTGGTGACTTCACCGACCTTGGCGGAGGTTGCCGTCGCGACATCTTTTACTCCGGCCACTTCCGCGCTCACTGCCGCGACCTTCTGTCCCTGCTCGGCCTGCGCGCGTTCGAGCCGAGCCGCCAGTTCATCGGCGTGCCGCTCGGCTTCTTTCTTCGCGTCGCCGCTCAACTGCGCGGCCTGCGCGCGGAACTGCGCCACCTGGTTCTGCATGGCTTCGATATTGCGCTTACTGGTTTGCACTGTCACCGAGGAGGTCTCATGAATCTTCTCGATCTCGGTCAGCAAAGCTTCCTTGGTGTCTGCGACCTGCGTTCGGACCTCGCTTACCTGATAGAACAGGTAGCCGCACGCGCCCATCAGAGCTACCACTGCGCCCATCAGAATCATGACTTTAAGGTCTGAACCGCCCGAGGGTGCCGGTACTGCCGGCTGCGGATGGAAACTGGGCGGCGGGTAATTTGGCGGCGGATAGTTCGGCGGGGGATAATTTTGCGGCGGGTACGCATACCCCGGCGGGGGAGCTGCCTGTTGAGGAGCCTGCGCTTGCGGCGGCGGCGGTTGTTGAGGCGGCTGAATCGGCTTGATCGGCTCGTCGTCTTTTGGCAGAAGAGATTGCATAAGTGTCCCCTAGAGTATTGTAACTCAACACCTTGGACGTAGTGACCGGCGGGTTGCGTTACGAGAGATTTGCGGGCGGTTTGGCGAAGTCCATCACTTCCTGCTTGGGAATGCCGGGCTCGAAGCAATGGCGGCACCGCGCTTCGTACATTCCTGTGGCTCCGACGACGATCAAATCGTGCGATTCCACCAGCCGTTGCGTGTGCTTGGCGGGATTGCCGCAGCGCATGCAGATGGCCAGCGTTTTGGTGATGGATTCGGCCAGGCAGAGCAGCTCCGGCATGGGAGGAAACGGACGCCCGAGATAATCCGTATCCAGTCCGGCAATCAGCACCTGTTTGCCCGAGTCGGCCAACTGGCCGGCGACGTCCACCAGGTCCGGGCCGAAGAAATTCGATTCGTCGATCCCTACCACCTGCGTGCGCCAGTCGAGTTTCTCGAGAATCTCCTGGGCGCCGTTCACGGGTTCGGACTTCATACGCTGGTCGCCATGGGAGACGATTTCGTCGATGGAATAGCGGTCGTCGATGGCGGGTTTGAACACCTGGACACGCTTGCGGGCAATGCGCGCGCGGCGCAGGCGGCGGATCAGTTCCTCGCTTTTGCCGGAGAACATCGGTCCGCAGACGATCTCGATCCATCCAATATGGCCAGTGACAAGTTCCATACCAAAGAGGAAAGAATAGCGCAGAAATGCAGCCGGTCGCCGCCGGTGTCCGGGAGGAGGTAGATTTTCGTGTCTCGCTGGGGACCGGGACCACCCGCGCTCAGGAAACGAAGCTTCGCCGGCCAGCCTCGGAGCTGCGGACCGGATGCGGACGATGAGGGCTCGACGCGCATCTGGCGAAAGCGGCCCGCGAATTGGCTATGGTGTGATGAGGATGCCGCGTTATAATCACACTGGAGGCTAATGAGCAAAGAAGACAGCATTGAAGTAACCGGAACCGTCGTTGAGAAATTTCCGAGCGGCCTGTTCAGCGTGCAACTGGACCAGGATCGCACCGTGCTTGCGCACTTGGCGGGCAAGCTTCGCCGCAATCGTATCCGCGTCCTGGCGGGCGATCGCGTGACGATGGAGCTTTCGCCCTACGATTTGACCAAGGGCCGCATCACTTATCGACATAAGTAGCTTGAAAATCCTTTTCGTCTTCGGAACGCGCCCCGAAGCCATCAAGCTCGCACCGGTGGTGCGCTGCCTGAAGGAAGATCCGCGGTTCGAGGCGAAAGTCGCGGTCACGGCGCAGCATCGCGCCATGCTCGACCAGGTGCTGGAGGCGTTCGCCCTGCGGCCCGATCACGACCTGAACGTCATGCAGCCGGGGCAGACGCTGGCGCAGTCCGCGTCACGGATCCTTGCCGCGCTAGAACCTGTACTCGACGCCGAAAAGCCGGATTGCGTCATCGTCCAGGGCGATACCACAACCACGTTTTGCGGCGCGCTCGCGGCGTTCTATCAAGCGATTCCGGTGGCTCACGTCGAGGCGGGGCTGCGCACCGGCGACCTCCGCCAGCCGTTTCCGGAGGAGATGAATCGCGTGGTGACCACGCGCCTTGCGGCGCTGCATTTCGCGGCGACGGAGGGCGCCGCGATGAACCTGAAGCGCGAAGGCGTTGATCCGAAGACCATTTTCGTGACCGGGAACACGGGAATAGACGCGGTACTCGCGGTTCGTGCGACGTTGCCGCCGATGGAGTCCAGCGCCAAGAAAACGATCCTGGTCACCGCGCATCGCCGCGAGAGCTTCGGCGGCGGCTTTGTGAACATCTGCCGCGCGTTGAAACGGCTGGCCGCGCGCGGCGATGTTGAAATCGTCTATCCGGTGCATCCTAATCCGAACGTGCGGCGGGTTGTGAACGAATATTTGCGCGGGGTGCCGAACATCACTCTGATTGAGCCGCAGGAATACGTCGCATTCGTGGCGCTGATGAACCGCGCGCACGTTTTGCTGACCGATTCCGGAGGCGTTCAGGAAGAAGGTCCATCGCTTGGCAAACCGGTTCTGGTCATGCGCGAAAAGACGGAACGGCCCGAGGCGGTGGAGGCGGGGACGGCGCGGCTGCTGGGCACGGACGAGGGAAAAATCGTTGCCGAGACGTCGCTGCTGCTCGACAATCCGGACGAATACGCTCGGCGCGCGCGCATCCACAATCCATACGGCGACGGCCATGCAAGCGCCCGTATTCGCGACGCCTTAATCGGCTATTTCTCATAGTATTAGCGTTTTCGCGCGCCTGACGCTGCCCGCCCGGTTCCTACACTTGTGGACGTAATGCGGACAACGCCACTCTCAACAAAACCGCGGCGCCCCGCGGCGGAGGCAAACGGCCTGCTGCGGCAATTGAATGACCGGGTGGTGGGCCAGCCGCACGCCCTCGCGGAGATCGTCCCCTATGTGCAAATGCACCAGGCCGGGCTTGCGCCAGAAGGTCGTCCGGTGGGCGTGTTTCTTCTCCTCGGGCCGACTGGAACTGGCAAAACGCGCACGGTGGAGGCGCTGGCCGATGTTCTGCATGGCAGCGAAAAGCACTTGTTGAAAGTCGACTGCGGCGAGTTTCAAATGGAGCACGAGGTGGCGAAGCTGATCGGCGCGCCGCCGGGCTATCTGGGGCATCGCGAGACGCAGCCCATGCTGTCGCAACAGAAGTTGAACTCGGTCACCAGCGACCGGTGCAGCTTGTCACTGGTCCTGTTCGACGAGATTGAAAAAGCCGCGCCCAGCATGACGCGGCTGCTGCTGGGCGTGCTCGACAAGGCGGTGCTGCGGCTCGGCGACAACGCCACGGTGAGCTTCGAGAGGACGATGATCTTTCTCACCAGCAACCTGGGAGCGGAGGCGATGCGCAAGCTGCTGCGTCCGGACTTCGGTTTCGAGCAGATGGTGGATCTGGATCTGAAGCCGGCGGCGAAGCTGGACGGAATCGGCATCAACGCGGTGAAGCGCAAGTTTTCGCCGGAGTTCGTTAATCGCATCGATTCGGTGATCACGTACAGACCTTTGGGCGCTCACGCGATGGAGGAGATCCTCGATCAACAGATCGAGGCGCTGGAGCGGCACATCGCCAAACGGCTGATGGACCGGGCATTTGAGATCGAGGTGAGCGGCCAGGCGCGAGCGTTTCTGCTCAAGAAGGGCACCAGCGACGAATACGGTGCGCGGGAGCTGAAGCGAACCATCCTCAGGAACGTGACGCAGCCGCTGGCGGCGATGGTCGCCTCCGAGGCAGTGTTGCCGGGGGATGTGGTGGTGATCGATGCGGCGGAGGATGGGGATCGTCTGACACTCAGCGCCGGTGAGATCGAGACGCGGAGGGGCCGATGACAAATCTGCACCACAAGCCAAATGCTGTAAACTTGGCACGTTGCCTGCCATGATTTATCGCAAAGCCCTGCTTGAAATGGCCTCGCTGGCGCGCTCCGGCGAAGTGTCTTCGCGCGAGTTGGTGGAGGCGCATCTGGAGCGCATCGAGGCGGTGAATCCGCACTACAATGCCTTCACGATGCTGTTTGCCGATCAGGCCCGGGCGTCGGCCGAGAGGGCGGATCAGGGGCTGAAAACGGGCTCTCTGCATGGCGTTCCCGTGACGGTGAAGGACAGTTTCGACGTTGCGGGTGCGCCGACGCGGCTAGGCAGCGTTTTCACTTCCGAGGACGCGGCGCGCGAGGACTCGGGCGTGGTGGCGCGGTTGCGGCGCGCGGGCGCGATCATCCTGGGCAAGACGAATACGCCAGAGTTTCTGCGCAGCTACGAAACCGACAACTACATCACGGGGCGAACGAATAATCCGTGGGATGTGGAGAGGACGCCGGGCGGATCGTCGGGCGGGGAAGCGGCGGCGATCGCCAGCGGCTGCTCGCCGGGCGGCGTAGGGAGCGACGGCGGAGGCTCGATTCGGGTGCCGGCGCATTTCTGCGGCATCGCGGGGCTGAAGCCGACGCCGGGGCGCGTCTCGATGGTTGGGCACAGGCCGATGGAGGGCGCGCTGGGCATCACCGCGGCGGGACCGATGGCGCGATCGGTGGCCGACGTGAGGCTGCTATTCGAGGTGCTGGCCGGATACGATGATCGTGATGCGCAGAGCGCTCCGGTGGAATTGCGCAAAACGCGGATCGACGGCAGCAGGGTGGGCGTGTTTGAAACATTCTACGGCGTCGGCGTGCAACCGGCGATCGCGGCCGCCGTGAGCGGCGCCGCCGGGGCGCTGAGCAAGGCCGGATTCGCGGTCGATGCGTTTCAACCGGAAGGCCTGGAACGCGCGCCGAATCTGTGGAGCTTTTTCTTCGCCGAACTGGGCGCGCGCGCGTCGAAGGAGCGCATCGCGGGCAGGGAAGCCGAGGCGCATTGGACCTATACCGAAAATCTGGACCGGCTGGCGGAAAAGCCTCAGGCGACCGGCAGGCAGGTGATGGAGTCGCTGGCGGCGCGCGACGCAATGCGGAGCAGTCTGGTGGAACAGATGAGGAGCGTGCCGTTTCTCCTGATGCCGGTGGCGAGCATCCCGGCGTTCCGGCATCTCGACCGCTCGGCGAATATGTTCAAGTCGTTCATGCCCGCGACCATTTTTAACCTGCTGGGATTCCCGGCAATGAGCGTGCCCTGGTCGCTCGACGAGCAGGGGCTGCCGGTGGGCGTGCAGTTGATCGCGCGTCCGTGGGAGGACGAGGCGCTGCTGGAGTTGGGCGTCGCGCTGGAGAAGGCCAGGGGAGAGTTCCCGTCGCCACCGGAGCCGTGAAGAGATCTACAGCCCCACGTGCTGGCGGGCGCAGCGGATCGAGGCGAAATGATTCGCGTCCTCCAGCTTCCATCGATCGGCAAAGCTCCAGAGGATGCCGGCAAGTTGTGACGCGGGAACGTCCTGGATTGAGGCGCCGGGCCTCGGGATAAATGCCGCTCCGCCGAACAATCAAAATTCCGGGAAGAAAGCATCGGTCTTCGTGAGGGCGTTCGCCACATACTGCTTCTTCCCGCTGAGCGTCTCGGCTCTTAGGTACGCCGCGAGCGCCGAGTCCGAGGTTCGTCCCAGCTCCCTCGTGAAGTAGCTGCTGATTTTCGGGTCAGGGTGGTGGGTGTAATTTACTACCTGCTTCACGACGGCAATCCAGGTTGAGGGTGATGACTTCTTGACGGATTGGTCCGACAGCATCCTGAACAGGGTCGACATCGCGTACTCGAACACCGGATCGGTGCCGCCGAGCTTGTCCGCGAAAATTAGCAGGAATCCGGCCGACTTCGCCAAGTAGCACACCTTGCAATCTGTATCGGATTGCCCTTTCGCAATGTCATCAATCAGGCGTTCCAGCATCACGCGGTCGCCGCTATTTCCAAACTTGCTGTACTGTTCCATCAGAACGTATGTTTGGGGATCAGGCCGCTGTGACGCGGCCGGTATGGGCGGGCCGGCGATAACTGCCTCCGGCTTGACGTCCTCCAGCTTCACGGGCGTTTCCTGATACCTGGCAATGAGCCGGTTGACTCTCGGGAGAGTCTCCTTTGCAATCGAGTCCTCGCCCCGGCTTACTACATCGCTGCACCGGGCCTTTTTCATGTGCCCGATAACGTATTCTTTGTAGGCGTCCACGATTGACTTCCTGGCGCCCGCGGAGAGCTCGCTGCGGGCCAGGACTTTTTCGAGATTCGAGCCAAGTTCCAGGTGAAGCTCCACCGCCGTGAAGACGCGGTCCGTTGTTTGTAGGCTTGTCAGAGACCCCGCAATGATCGTTCCATTTCGCTGCCAGTCCTGCGGCACGTGCGTTTCGACCGCGAATTTCACAAACGCCGCGAGCTCTTGCGGGCTGCCAATCCATATCGGCGTCATGCCTTTGAACTCGCTCATGACTGGAAAGAAATGATCGCCCAGATACGGAATCAATAATCCGTCGCAGCCCTTTACTGGGGGAAGGGCCGGGTTGCGCAACCCCTCCGCCAGCGCTTGGGCTTGCTTGGGATCGATCTGTCGAAGGCGGTCGAGGATACGGAGCTTCATCGTAAGACCGTCGACGAGTTGGGTGTTCCCGAACGCCGCAAACATTGAGGCTCCAGACGTAGCCGCTGCAGTCGGTGCTGGCACGACGGGAAACGGTTGTGCCGCCTCCTCGGTTCGGCCATATAGTCTCTCGAGGGCGCGCGCCTCGTCCTTGGGTTTAACGCGTCCGGTCTTAAAGAGAGGCAGCAGAATGTCTACGGCGAATTCGACCTCCAAGCCCTCCGCCTGCGCGATATGTTGCTCGATTGCGGGCGTCAGCGCCGACTGAGCTCTTAGGCTCCCAACGCCCGATAGCGCGAGTACCCAGATACGAAGCACACATTTCGTCATAGATCAAACCCCAATTCTGTCCGGCAAGGGCGGCTTTTCTCCTTATTCTGCTTACTAATGCCGAGCACCACAACCAACCCCCTAAAACCTTTATC
>JBBIVT010000009.1:0-12100 GCA_037439565.1 Acidobacteriota bacterium
ACGCCGAGGGCCCAGACATCCCAGGCGGGCGAGTACGGGCCGCGCTCCGGCGGATCGTCGGGGCCTGGGCCGCGATCGGATGTTTCCCCGGCCCGCCGGATGCCGTCGCTCGAAAGCTTCAGGCAATCGTCCGCCGCCATGATGTTCGACGGTTTCAGGCGGGAGTGGACGAAGCCGTTGTCGTGAAGGTATTTCAAGGCGGCGAGCGCCGGGGTGAGCATGTCGCGGGTCTCGGCTGCGTTGAGCGCGCGGTCCGGCAGAACGCGCGAGAGATCCTCCTCCGCGTATTCCATCACCGCGTAGATCACGTTGCGATCGCCGATCCGGCCGCGGCCGCTGGTGAGAATCCGGATCAGATGAGGATGCGAAAGCTTCGACGCGGCGATCCATCGGCGCAGTTCCGCGGCATCCTCCGGCACAACCTTGATGGCGGCCGGACGCGCCTCGTAACGGGTGAGAAAGACAGGGCGGTCCGCCCCGCCGGAAAGAATCCGTTCCAGAGGGAATCCATCGATCGCGCGGCCTACCCAGTCTTCTCGCATCTTCGTTAGATAAACGCGGTTTGGAGATCGTTACACGGCGCGGCCGAGGGCGATGACGAAGTACTGCGCCTTCGCCGCTCCCACGTTTCGCCAGCCGTGAAAATCGTTTGATGCCAGGTACACCACGCTACCGGCGCCGACGGTGGACGATTTGCCCTCAATAGTGACTTCGAGCGTGCCTTCGCGGATCATGACGATCTCTTCGTGCTCGTGGCGGTGGGGCGGGTGGGGCGCCGCGCCGGGCGCGAGTTCCGTCTCATGAAGGTCCACGTGAAATCCAGAGTGCGTCAGCCCGTCGAACACCTGGCGGCCGGTCCCTTTCAGAACCAGGTCGTCAAATCGATATGCGTGGCTGGAGAGCGTTGCGGGCAATGCTTTTTGTCCTTTTGCGGAGGCGGCGAACAGTCCGGCGGACAGAAGAGTCAGGTCGCGGCGAGTCATGAGACTCATGATACGCCGCTACTGGGGAAATTGGCGCATGCAGTCCAGGACCTTTTCGGCATATACAGGTCTTGGGTTGTATACGTGAAGCTTTTCCTCCAGCGTTTTGCCGGCGTACCAGCGCCCGGAGCCGAGTTGATCGGAGACGTGATGGATCGCCGCCGGCACCGAGGGAAACCACGTCAGGCCATTATTCCAGCCCAGCGGGTTGTGGGTTTCAGCGTCATAATGTTTGCCGCCGGAGCTTTCATAAAATTCGATACAGACGATCATGGACGGCGGAATCGACGCGCGCCTGGCCGCATCGAGAATCTCCGCGATATTGTACGGCTGGGCGAAATCGTGATTGCGCATGAATGCCGCGAGGGTTTCCTCCGGCGCGCGAGGCGGAAGCGCAACGTCGCGCCGCGGAGCCGGCCGGGGAGGAACATCGGCGATGGTCGACACGGGCAGCGCGGGCGCAAGCAGCAGCAATCCCAGCGCCAGCTTGGAGTGGCGCGGCGAAACGCGCCTGATTTGTCGTTGTTTCGGCCCAAAGACCGGGGTCCAGCGAATGCGAACGATCAAAAACGGCAATCTCCCAAAATGTTCTTTTGTCTAGGCATGTAATCGGCACTCCGGGCTAGGCCCAGTAGGGTTACTTCAGCGCGAGGACCTGCTGCAGCCAGCGAATCATGGGCGCTTTATAGTTGGTGATGCGGGAGGATTCCCAGGCCCGCATCCCGTGTCCGGCGATCTTCACAGGATACAATTCGCAGGACCCGTTGGCCGCGTTCAGCTTGTCGCAGAACCGCTCAGATTGGGCGAACGGGATGAGATTGTCGTCGGTGCCGTGAATCATCAGGAAGGGCGGAGCCGTGGAGCTGACCCAGGTGATGGGCGAAAACCTGGTGAGCTCCGCCATTAACATTGTGTCCCACAAAGTTCCTTTCACCGCGTCGCGCACGGACTCGGGAATCCAACTGGATGTGCGGACCAGCGTTGGCAAATCGGTGGGCGTGTAAAACGCCACCACGCCTTGCACGGTGCCGCCGGGGTCCGGCCGGAGCGCGGCCATGGAAACCAGTTGCCCGCCCGCGGATTCGCCAATCAGCACGACTTTGTTCGGATTGATGCGATACTCCGCCGCGTGCGCCTTGACGAACGCGACTGCCTGTTTGACGTCGTTTTCCGCCGCGTCCATCTGGGTCAAAGAAGCCGCGGGATCGAGCAGCAGATCGCTCGCCAGGCGATAGCTGACGGTGAACCAGGCGATGCCGGCGTTGGTCAGCGGCTCGAAAATCGGATCCACGCTCGACCGGTCGCCGCGCACCCAACCGCCGCCATGCGCCAGAATCGCCGCCGGAAACGGACCCTTGCCGTCGGGGATATGCGCGTCGAGACGCAGACTGGTCCGTCCGCCCCGGCCGTATTCCACGTCCTTCAAATCTTCACCGCGGAGCGCGGCCGCCAGCGTCAAGAGCAGCCCAACAAGATGGCGGTGTGAAAGGATCATCGTTGCGGTTCAAAGCCGGGCGAAGTGTTACTCTGCCCTCATGAGGATCGGCATTACCTGTTATCCCACTTACGGGGGCAGTGGCATCGTCGCCACCGAACTCGGGTTGGAGTTGGCGGCACGCGGCCACGATATTCATTTTATCACCTATGCGAACCCAATCCGGCTGGATCCGGGCCTGCCGCGCATCCATTATCACGAGGTGGAGGTGTCCGCCTATCCTTTGTTCCAATATCCGCCGTACTGTCTGGCGCTGGCTTCGCGCATGTTCGAGGTGGCTGAATGCTACGCTCTGGACCTGCTGCATGTGCATTACGCCATTCCCCACTCCATCGCCGCGCTGCTGGCGCAGCAGATGACGGCCAAGCGGCGCCTGCCGTTCGTCACCACGCTGCACGGCACCGACATCACGCTGGTGGGCGCGGACCGGTCCTATTTCCCCATTACGAAATTCTCCATCGAGCAATCGGACGGAATTACGACGATCAGCAAATATCTTCAGGATCTGACGGCGGAAGTTTTTGGCGTGGCCAATGAAATACGCGTGATTCACAACTTCGTGAATTGCGAACTATACCGCCCCGCGCAGGATCCGCCGGCCGGCGAAAAGCAATTGATCCATCTTTCAAATTTCCGCCCCGTGAAGCGGCCCCTGGACTGCGTGCGCATCCTCCATGAGGTGCTCAAATCGACGCCAGCGCGGCTGACGATGGTGGGCGACGGCCCGGAGCGCGCGCCGGCGGAGATGCTGGCGCGGGAATTGAAGATCGACGACCGCGTCACGTTTCTCGGCAAGCAGGATCACGTCGAGCGGATCATTCCCGGGCATCATGCGCTCCTGATGCCGAGCGAGATGGAGGCCTTCGGGTTGGCTGCGCTGGAGGCGATGGCCTGCGGCGTTCCTCCGGTGGCGACGCGCGTGGGCGGAACGCCGGAACTGATTACCCACGGCGTGGACGGGTTTCTGGAGCCGGTGGGAGATATCGCCGCGCAGGCCGCGCGCGTTGTCTCCCTGCTCTGCGGCGACGCGCTGCACAGCCGCATGGCCGCCGCGGCAAGGCATGCCGCCGAGACGCGCTACTCCGCCGATATGTTGATCCCCCAATACGAGCAGTACTACAAGGAAGTCTGTCAATCATGAACATTCTGGCCATCGGTCCCCATCCCGACGACCTCGAGTTCGGCTGCGCGCCCATTTTGATGAAGGAAACGAAAAAGGGGAACCGCGTGAAGATGCTGGTGCTCTCGCGCGGCGAAGCCGGTTCGGCGGGATCTCCGGAATTGCGCGAGCAGGAGTCCCGCGCCGCCGCCGCGCTGATCGGCGCGGAAATCGAATTTGTGGAATTCGCCGGCGATTGTCATTTGACTTACACTCCCGAGAATGCGTTTCGACTGGCGCGCGAGATTCGGGGCTTCCAGCCTGAGACCGTTCTTGCGCCGCATCCGGGCGAAAATCAGCATCCGGACCATTCCGCTGCCGGACGCCTGACGCGCGATGCGTGCCGTTTCGCGCGCTATGGCGGCCTTGAGGAGTTAAAGCCCGCGCCTGCGCACCGCGTGGCGAATCTGTTCTTTTACCGGATTACGCAGCATCTTCAGGAGCCCGACCTCGTGATCGACATCTCCGGACTGGTCCCGCAATGGGAGGCGGCGATGAACTGCCATCGCAGCCAGGTGACGAGTAAGGGGTACGTGGAATTGCAGAAAGCGGGCGCGCGATTGCTGGGATTGACCATCGGCGTGGAATATGCGCTGGGCCTGTTCCGGAACGATCCCATTCGGCTGGACGCGATTTCGGACCTGACCCTGTCGTCGAGAAATTTCTAGGCGAGCACCCGAAACAGCGCCGCCTTCCACCGCGCGGCGTCGATGGCCCAGCAGATCCGCGCGGGCCGGGCGCGCCGAACCGTCTCCGCCCACACAACGTGATTGCGCCGGTTCTCTGCCGCGTTGAGCCGATCCACCACCGTCATGCCGCGCGTCAGATCGCTGGCGGTCTCGACGTCCAGGAAATGATCGCTTGCCTCAATGCAGATGGAGGGATCGAGCGCCACAGACATGGCCACCGGATCGGGCAGCGAGATGCCGACCTCGCCCGTTTGCCGGAGATATGCGGCCCTGGCGGTGGAATTGCAGTCGATCGCGAATTTTGCCAGCCCTGTGCCGAGCCCCAGCGCCCTCTCGATGTCGCCTTCGTTCAGAACGGCGTCGCCGCGGCAGAGTTGCCAGCCGACCAACTCGACCGGCAGGCCGGAGCGGCAGACGATGCGCGCCGCGTCGGGATCCACCCACATGTTGTATTCCGCCGCCGGCGTGACGTTGCCGACGCAGCAGGGATTGCCTCCCATGACCACGCAGCGGCTGACGTTGCGAATCATGCCCGGGTCGCGCTTCAAAGCCACGGCGATGTTGGTCAGCGGCCCCAGCGTCACCAACTCGATGCCGGGATTGGCCCGCACGGTTTCCAGAATGGCCTCGGCCGCGTGAGCCGCCTCGGCGCTTCGTTTGGGAGCCGGGTAGCCTTGATCGCCCAAGCCGTCCTGTCCGTGAAACCAGGTGGCGTCCTCATATTTCCGGATCAGCGGTTCGCCGCAGCCCATGTAAATGGGTGTCGACGCACCGCAAAGCCCGGCGGTGTAAAGAGCATTGCGGGTTGCCTGCTCCACGGGAACATTTCCCGCCACCGTGGTGATCGCGGCCACGCGAACCTCGCGCGAACGCAGTGCCATGATCAGCGCTACGGCGTCATCGGACGCGGTATCGGTGTCGATCAGGAAGACGCGGCCCATGAAGGACTTGGTGCGCCCGGACCGACTCGAACGGCCGACCCTCTGGTTCGAAGCCAGATGCTCTATCCAGCTGAGCTACGGGCGCGTCGCCTCATCGTATCATTAAACGTGATCGAGACCGAGATCAAGATCCGCTTCCCCGGAAGCGCGCAACAGGCCCGTGAATTGGTGGAAAGCCATGGCTTCACCGTCGCCGCCGCCCGCGTGCTTGAATCCGACCAGACGTTCGATCGCCCCGGCTCCGAGCTCCGCGCCGCCGACCAGCTTCTCCGCCTCCGCCGCTCCGGCGGGCGGGCGACCGTCACCTATAAAGGTCCGGCGAATCGGGAACGATACAAGAGCCGGGAGGAAATTGAATTCGACGTGTCCGACCCTGCCGCCTTTGAACTGGTCCTTGACCGCCTGGGGTACCAGCCGCGCTTCCGTTATGAAAAATACCGGACAACATTCCGCGAGCCCGGCGGCCAAGGCGTGGTGACCATTGATGAAACACCGATCGGAGTGTTCCTTGAACTCGAAGGCGAGGCCGGTTGGATCGATCGCGTGGCGGCGCGCCTGGGCTTCTCCACTGTGGAGTACTGTACCTCCAGCTATGGCGCGCTCTATCAGGAATACCTCCGTTTGCACGAAAGCGCACCGGTAAACATGGTGTTCAACACAGGTCCTGCGCCCGAGGTGCAGGAAAAAGACACTTAGTACTCAAAGTTCTATTGATTGCGGGAGAAGCCGATGCTATTCTTCCAGTAGTTCAGAGAGCAAAAGTTCCATGAAAGGAGGCACTGAGTAGCGAATATGGTTGAGCTGATTACAACCGTCGTCATCACGGCCAGTTCGGTTGCGTTGTTCGCATACTGGTTCCGCTACACCTGTCTCCTGATTCTGAGCGCAAAGACCGCCCGCGATTACGCCGCGGAGGTGGCCACGGCAAACAATCTCGGTTTCCCCATGGTTCAGGCGGAGTTGAAAGCCTCCGCGCCGGATCTGGACCGGTTGCGGGCCGCTCTCGACAGCGACTATCGCGTCGTCCGCCATCTCCTGAAGTACGCAGCGGGCGAAGGACAATCTCTGGAAACGCAGATGCTGGCGGTGAACTACAAGGTGATGCGCGCCTGGTACGCCACCAGCCGGCACTTCTCAGAGAGCCTTGCGGCGCGCGCGCTGACGGAAATGTCCATCGTTGTCTCCCACCTCGCCAACCAGATGGGCGAGCAGGCCGCCGCCGCTTAGTTCTCGGTCGGAACCTGCCAGCGTCCGCTTTGCCACTCCAAATTGAAGTTTTCGCCAAGATAGACGCGCCGCACTTCCGGATCGCTGCCCAAAGCCTCCGGCGATCCTGACCGGAAAATCCGTCCATTGTTAATGATGTAGGCGCGATCGGTCACGGCCAGCGTTTCGCGGACATTATGATCCGTCACCAGGATGCCGATGCCGGAGTTCTTCAGGTCGAAGATGATCTTCTGAAGCTCCAACACCTGAATCGGGTCGATGCCGGAAAACGGCTCGTCGAGCAAAAGGAAGCTTGGCTCGATCACGAGGCTCCGCGCGATCTCGACGCGGCGCCGCTCGCCGCCGGAGAGTACGTAGCCTTTGTTGTGACGCACCGTTTCCAGTCCCATCTGGGCGATCAGCCGGTCCATGCGGTCCAGGCGCTCACGCCGGTTGAGCGGCAGCGTCTGCAAAATGGCCATCAGATTGTCTTCCACCGACAGCTTGCGGAAGACCGAGGCCTCCTGCGGCAAATAGCTGATGCCTTGACGCGCCCGCTCGAACATCGCAAGTGGAGTGATGTCCTTATCATCCAGCCTGACGCGTCCCGAATCCGGCGTGATCAGGCCGACAATCATGTAAAACGACGTGGTTTTTCCCGCTCCGTTGGGGCCGAGCAGTCCCACGACTTCGCCTTGCTTTACCCAGACCGAAACGTTATCCACGACTTTTCGCCCGCGGTAGGATTTCGTCAGGTCGGATGTTTGGAGGGTATGCACGGAAGGTTATTTTTTGCGAACGATGCTGGTCACTGGTTTGGCGGGCGCGCCGTTAATCAGCAGCCTATCATCGTTCGCCCACCACGTCAATTGATCGCCCTGTGTCTTGCCCGTTTTACTGTCCAGGAGCTGCGGGCGGCCGCCGCTCAGGATCACTTTGCCTTCGTCGGCGTAGTATTCGGAATGCTCGGACGTGCCGGTGCGCGTTTTCGCATGCGCAGTGCTGACGATCTTCACGGCTCCGTCGGAGACGGTCTTGTTCAGCGACGAATCCGCGCCGGCATCGTTCAGAAACGCCTGGACCTGGTTGCCCGTCACCGTTAGATCCGGCCTTTGCAGCAGCACGCCGCCTTTATAGACGGCGATTCTTGTTTCCTCGGTGTAGACCAGTTCGGCCGCATGCACCACGGTGAAGACCGCCGGTCCGGCGGGCTTTTTCGGCTCATTCCTGGCCTTCGCGCCGGTCTTGCTGGCGTTCTTGTCTTTATTTTTCTCTTTATCGACGAATTCGCTCACCACTTTCCCATGAGCTTCCATCACGCCCGCATCGCGATCTATATCGAGACGGTCGGCTTCGATGCGGTTGGAACCCTGCCACGCCACCGCATTTCCTTCGTAGTGAATCTTTGCATTGGTGTCGGTGGACACCATCTTCTGCGCCCGGGCCTGCATGATCTCATCGGTGTTCAGCATCGCGCTCGAGTTCCCCTTCGGATCGGGCATGCGGGTGGAGGCGACGTGGCCCTCGGCCGTAAAATCGCCCGATTTCTGATTCATCACGATGCGGTCGGCCGCGGCCGAGCCGGTGGAGTCCCAGACCCGCGCGCCCTTATCGAGCGTCATCAGATCCGTCTTCTGGTCGAGCGTCGCGTGATCGGCGCGGGCGTGCCGGTCGCCTTCGTCGTACTTAAAGTCGGTCTTCTGATCCAGATGGCTCAGCTCGCTGGTCTTCGCGTCGAATGCGGCCAGCATCTCCTTGCTGGTGGTGAATCCCGGCGCGGGCGCGGGCTTGCCTTTTTCCGGAGGTTTATCGGTGCGCGTGGTGACGTTCACGGCGCGGACGCTCTCAATGCGGTTATCGTCTCCGTATTTGATCCAGATCCTGTCGCCGGTCATCACCCGTTTCGGCAGCCCCGGGCGATTCGGCAGAAAATCCATGGTGGCCGCGCTGTCCGTCTCCACGCTGTCGATCTCCTGGCCGCCGGATTTCATCTTCAGATGGATCACTTCGCTGTGCAGGATTCGCGTATCGGAAGGCTGTGTTCCCGGCTTCAACACAGGCGCGCTTTCGGCGACGCTCTTGCCCATCGCAGTCGCCGAGGATAGCGTGCTGTCCTTTTCCGACGGGTCGAAGCCCAAATCCACGCGATTAGCCCGCACCGTGGTTTTCGCCGTGGCCGTGGTTGAGATCAGGCGCGCGTTGCGGTCGCCGGTGATCTTCGTCACCTGCATGCCGTCGGCGAAGTTCAGCGTCAATTGATCGGACCCGAACTCGACCTTGCGGTCTTCGTCATCCTTCGATCCGCGGCCCTCCTCGATCTCGGCGAGGCGCACTTCACCATCGTCGAGCGTGACCACCGACATTTTTCCTTCCAGATGAAGCGTGTCGCGCGTCAGCTTCGACCACGGAATCAGAATGATCTTCGAATCCTTCTCACGGTAAAAAGCCTCGCCCGACTCGATATGCATGGGAATGGAGTCCGTTTTCTTGCCGCGCCAGTCGAGCACGATTTGGGACTTCATGTGCAACTCGCGGGACTGCGGATCGTACTCCGCGCCCATCGACGACCCGCCGCCCTGGTCGAACTCGAAACGCACCTGGCGGTCTGTGGAGGCCTTTCCGCTCTGCGTATCGAACTTTACGCCGGAGGTCTGGATTTTCACGATGCGCCCGTGCTGCGGGCCTTCCTCCGGCACGGCCATCGTGATGTTGACCTCGCCGTCGGCATAGAGCGTCTTGGCCGCCGGGTCGCAGACGGCCTTTTCCGTGCGGACCAGGTTATACTGCGTGCCCGCCTTGTTGTAGAGCCGCAGATCGACGCCTTCCAGGTCGAGCGCGTTGGAGCCGGCGGATTCGCGCATCTTGTCGGCAAAAATCTCGACGTGCGGCGTGGTGCCTTTCTGGTCGGAGTATTTCCAGCGGTCGAAGGTTCCGTCAAAGTTGCGGGCCAGGGGCTTGGGGCGGGGCGGAGCGGTCTTCTCCAGGCTTCCTTTGCGCTTCAGGTAGGTTGCGCCGACGGCGACGACGATAAAGAGGATGGCGAAGAGAAAAAGCCACCGGGTACGGCGCATGGAGATGTTAATTTAAGGATACCAGCATGCGACAACACCGGATTGCCGCCATCCCCGGCGATGGCATTGGCAAGGAAGTCATCCCCGCAGGACTCACGGTCCTGCGCGCGCTCGCCGCCGCCTGCGGCGATTTTGAGCTGCTCGTCGACCACTTCCCCTGGGGCAGCGATTACTATCGCCAGACCGGCCACATGATGCCGCCGGACGGCCTGGAAATTCTGAAGCCCTACGCGGCGATCTATTTCGGCGCAGTCGGCGATCCGAACATCCCGGACCACATCACCCTCTGGGGCCTGCGCCTGCGAATTTGCCAGGGCTTTGACCAGTGGGCCAACGTGCGGCCGACGCGGATTCTGCCTGGGATTACGTCGCCTTTGCGTTATGTTCAGGCGGGCGATCTCGACTGGGTCATCGTGCGCGAAAACAGCGAAGGCGAATACGCGGGCCACGGCGGGCGCGCGCATCGCGGCTTCCCCGAGGAGATCGCCACCGAAACGGCCATCTTCACCCGCGCTGGAGTCACGAGGATCATGCGCTTCGCCTTTGAACTGGCGCAATTGCGTCCGCGCCGCAAGCTCACGGTTGTGACGAAATCCAATGCGCAGCGCAACGGCCTGGTGCTGTGGGACGAGATTGCCTCCGAGGTTGGCCGCGAATTCCCCTCGGTGGAGACCGACAAGGTTCTGGTGGACGCGGCGACCATGCGGATGGTCACGCAGCCCCGCAGCATGGACGTGATTGTGGCCACGAATCTCCATGCGGACATTTTGAGCGACCTTGCCGCCGCTCTGGCCGGCAGCATGGGTATTGCGCCGACGGCGAATCTGAATCCGTCGCGCCAGTTCCCCTCGATGTTCGAGCCGATTCATGGTTCGGCGTTCGACATCATGGGAAAGGGAATCGCCAATCCGATCGGCAGTTTCTGGACCGCCGCGCTGATGCTGGAACATCTGGGCGAGACCGCGGGCGCGCAACGCCTGATGGCCGCGATCGAACGGGTCACCGCGACCTGCGAATTACCCGCCGATCTGGGCGGCAACGCCAGCACCGCGCAGATCACGGAAGCCGTCTGCGCCGCGCTGGGTTAGAATGAGGCGGATGATTCCTCGCCGATCGTTTTTGCAAACCGCCGCCGCCGCGCCGTTCTTTGTCCGCGAAATGTTGTCGAAGCCGCCATCGAGCACCGTCCGCCTAGCCGCCTTTGGCTCGGGAAACATGGCATTTTCCACCCTGGACGGCATCGCCTCCCACCCCAAGGTGAAACTCGCCTGCGTGGCCGAGGTGGACGCGGCGCAACTGGGGCACGTCCGGAAGAAATATCCGGACGCGCGCATTTATCAGGACTGGCGCGAGATGTTGCGCAAGGAAAAAGGCAAGCTCGACGCCGCCTGCGTTGGCACGCCGGATCACATGCACGCGCCGCAGGCCGTCAGCGCCATGCGAATGGGATTGCCGGTGTATGTTCAAAAACCCTTGGCGCACGATGTTCACGAAGTCCGCGCGCTGATGAAGATGGCGCGGTCGAAAAAGCTGCCGACGCAGATGGGAATCCAGATCCACTCCTGGCGCGAGTACAAGATCGCGGTGAAACTGGTACAGAGCGGCGCCATCGGCAAGGTGAAGGAAGTCCACACGTGGAGCGAGAAGAAGTGGGGCGACACGGCCATGCTGCCGACCATATCCGATCCGGTGCCCGAGGGGCTCAACTGGGACGCGTGGCTCGGCGTGGCCCCGGCGAGGCCGTTCATCAAGGGCGTCTATCATCCGGAGAACTGGCGCAAGCGGCTCGATTTCGGTACGGCGACGTTCGGCGATATGGGTTGCCATATCCTGGATCCCGTCTTCGGCGCACTGCAATTAGGCTCGCCCGTTTCCGTTCGCAGCGAAGGAGCCGCGCCGAATGGGGAAAGCTGGGCCGTGGACACGCTGATCCGCTATGTATTTCCGGCCACGCCGTACACCGACGGAAAAACGATGCCGCTCACCTGGTACGACGGCGACCGGGTGCCGCCCGAAGACGTTCGCGCCCTATTGGGCTCGGTGAAGTTTCCCGGCCAAGGGTCGATCTTTATCGGAACCAAGGGGCAGATGCTGCTGCCTCACATTGCGATGCCGGTGCTGCTGCCGGCGGCCGATTTTTCCGGATTTGCGATGCCGGACGCGGAGACGACAAATCACTACTTCGAATTTGCCGAGGCCGTGATGGGCAATGGAAAAACGTCGGCCGGCTTCGACTACGCGGGTCCGCTCACCGAGACGGTGTTGCTGGGCCCCCTCGCCACGCGCTTCCCGGCGGCGACCTTGCTGTGGAACGGCGCCAAGGCTAAATTCACCAATTCTCCCGAGGCCAACCGTTTCCTGCAAAGGAAGTTCCGCCAGGGCTGGACGGTGCCCGGGCTCGGTTAGAAAAACGTGCCGCTTCGTGCTACATTCAGAACGTCAGAACGTGCCCGGGTGGCGAAATTGGCAGACGCAACGGACTTAAAATCCGTTTTCCGGCAACGGGAGTGCGGGTTCAAGTCCCGCCCTGGGCACCAGTAAGTTGCTTATTGACAA
>JBBIVT010000009.1:12200-13613 GCA_037439565.1 Acidobacteriota bacterium
GTGCCTGGAGTAGACTACAAGGGTAGAATAAGAGGTTCGTGCTAAAAAACGATTGGCCCGGACACCACATCCTCCAGGGAGCGTGCGGATGAAGATCATCCGGCTGACCGCCGCCGGCATGGCGATGTTGTGCCCGGCCATGTTGTGCCTGGCCGCGCCATTGCCCGGCGGGCAAACGGCCTCCCCGTCCGCCACCACTTCACACAGGAAGGCCAAGAAGCCGAAGGCGCCACCGAAGAAGAAATCGCCCAAGGCGCTGGTTCCGTCGAAACCGCCCGCCGACATTCCAGAGGTCAGGGAGGCTGCATCGGTCTGGCGCGGATGCCTGGAGTTGCGGGATCTCCCCGTGCTGGCCGCGGGACTGGGAGTGGAGGAATCCCGCCTGAAACCCTTGCTGGGAGAACTCAATCTGCTGCCGGAAACGGGCAGGGAGTGTGTGCAGTACGTCGCGGCAACGGGCGGCCAGGGGGGAGCGGCGTCGGCGATCTTCGAGCGCCCTGAACCGGCGCCGGAGGAATCCCCGATCCTTGATATCCGCAAGACGGCGGATGGCATTACCGTCACGCCAGGGGCGTGCGATTGTCCTGAGCCTGCTTCTCGCATTCTGGACGTCCCGTTGCCCGTGGCGGAGGAACGGCGGAGTGAAATCCTTTCGCCGCTTCCCGGAAACGTGCGTTGGCAGGTGGAGACGCTGATGCCGCAGATGATCTGCAGTCTGGCTCAAAAGCGGGCGGAGCCGGACGCGGTCGAACCGCGCGCGGACGGTCCTTCGCCAGCTGAGGCCGAGGACGCGGGCGCAGTCCCATACACGATGCGGATCGCTGTGGAGCGCCGTGGCGATCATCAGCAGGAGGATTTGCAATCCATTGAAATCGTGGAATCGGCGACCGGCAAGCGCATCGACGGCGCATGGTGGCTGGACAGGCCTGGAGGCCCCGGCGTGTTCGTGGGGATGAACGGCGTGGCGTACGAGCGGCTGTTGTGGCAGTCGCCTGTGAAGTACATTCAGAAAACCCGGGGTGTTGGGCCGCAGACCACCACGTTTCGCCGCCGCGTGGCGGTTCCGAAAGGCAAGAGCGGCAAGCCGGCAATGCGCACTGTCACCGTGCGCGAGTATCATCTTGGCGCGGATCTGATGGCGCCGAAGGGCACGGAAGTGCACGCTGTCGGCGAAGCCAAGGTGTCGTTCGCGGGAAGAATGGGCGGCTTCGGTAAACTGATCATTCTGGACCATGGCCTCGGCTACCAGACCTATTACGCGCATCTTTCTGTGATCAAGCCTGAGATCAAGGTGGGCGCCAGCGTGGCTCGCGGCGATGTCATCGGGCTGGTGGGGTCTACTGGTCATTCCACCGCTCCGCATTTGCACTTTGAGACGCGCAAGGATGCCAAATTCATCGATCCGTTCGACGA
>JBBIVT010000009.1:13713-15580 GCA_037439565.1 Acidobacteriota bacterium
CGCATTTGCACTTTGAGACGCGCAAGGATGCCAAATTCATCGATCCGTTCGACGATACGCGGCAACTGGAATTCTGGCTGCTGACGCCGGATGATCAGGAGCGGCTCGCCATGGAAATGCTCGCCCCGAATCCTGCCGCCGTTCAGGATAGGAGCGGATCGGATCGTTCGCCGCAAAAGACGGTAGGCGGCAATCGCTAAGCCGCGGTAAAATGCTTAGTTTGAAGCCGCTTGCCGCGCTGATCGCTTTCGCCGCCACTATTGGAGCGCAAACGTTGCCCTCCAAGCCGGGCCTCTACGCGGTATTTCAAACCTCGATGGGGACCATTGTTGCCGGATTATACGAAAAAGACACTCCTATCGCAGTCCAGAACTTCGTCGCCCTGGCGCAGGGAACGAAATCCTGGCGGGATCCGCAAACCGAGGAGATGGTGAAGCGTCCCCTGTACAACAACATCATCTTTCACCGGGTGCTTCCGGGCTTGGCGATCCAGGCTGGCGACCCGACGGGCATCGGGTCCCACGATTGCGGCGTCCGGATCCATGACGAAATCCTGCCCGGATTGCGTTTCGATCTGGCGGGGCGCCTGGCGGTGGCGAACACGGGAGCGCCGGATTCAGGCGGATGCCAGTTCTTCATCACCACCGACGTCATGCAGCAGTGGAACGGGAAGTACACGATTTTCGGACACGTCGTCTCCGGGCAGGAGGTCGCCGGCAAGATCAGCCACACGAAGGTGCGGGGCGACCGGCCCATCGATCCGGTTCGCTTGATCAGCGTCACCATCCAACGCGTCGGCCCCGCGCCGAAAAACAAATAACTACTCGCCGCGCACGCCGAGCTTGCGCAAAATGGTAATCATCGGGCACCAGTTGGTAAACGCCGATTGAAACAGATTCAGCCCGACGAACGCCGTGAAGAGATACCAGTATGGGTTGACCCAATACCCCAGCGCCAGCGTGCCCATGACGATCGCGCCGGCGATCATGCGTAGATAGCGATTCACGGTCATACAGTTCTCCTATGTTTGTTGAAGATATAGAACAAAATCGGCACGGTCGGTAGCGACAGGAGCAGGGAAGCGATTGCTCCCGCCATCAGGGCGATGGCCAGGCCCTGGAAAATCGGATCGAACAAAATCACCGAAGATCCGACCACTACGGCCGCCGCGGTGAGCATCATCGGCCGGAAGCGGACCGCCCCGGCGTCGATGACGGCTTCATCCAAATGCATTCCCTCGGCCAGGCGCAATTCGATGAAGTCGACCAGAATGATGGAATTTCTCACCACGATGCCCGCCCCGGCGATGAAGCCGATCATGGAAGTCGCGGTGAAGAAGGCGTGCAGCAATGCGTGGGCGGGTAGAATTCCCACCAGCGAAAACGGAATCGCCGCCATGATGATCAACGGCGTCAGGAAGGACTGGAACCAGCCCACCACCAGGCCGTAGATCAAGATGAGAACCGCGGCAAAGGCGATGCCCAGGTCGCGGAAGACTTCATAAGTGATGTGCCATTCGCCGTCCCACTTCATCGAATAGCGGCTGGCGTCGGCAGGAAGCGCGGCCATGTGCTGCTCGATCTGATAGCCCTCAGGGATTTTGATCTTGTCGATCTCGGGGCCGATCTTCAACACCGCATACACGGGACTCTCGATCTCGCCCGCGATGTCGCCGATCACGTAAGTCACCGGCATCAGGTTCTTGTGATAAATGCTCTTGTCCTCGATCGATTTGTCGAAGTGGACCAGTTCGCCGAGCGCCACCTGGCGTCCGCCGGCGCCGCTGACTTTCAACTGGGCGATCTGCGCCAGATCGGACCGCGACGCGCGGTCGAGCCGCACCGTTAAGGGTACGTCTTCCTTCTCC
>JBBIVT010000009.1:15680-21706 GCA_037439565.1 Acidobacteriota bacterium
ATCGGACCGCGACGCGCGGTCGAGCCGCACCGTTAAGGGTACGTCTTCCTTCTCCGCGTCCTGATGAAGCAGACCCGCCTGGTATCCGGCGGAGGCGATTCCCACCGCGCGCGCAATGTCATCCTGCGAAATCCCGCTCATCGCCGCCTTTTCGCGGTCGACGCGAAGGGTGTATTTGGGCTGATCGTCCTCCACGTACCAGTCGGTATCCACCACGCCTTTGGTCTGTTTGAACAGATCGCGAATCTGGCTTGCCAGAGCGATCCGGCGGTCGAGCGAGGGACCGTAGACCTCGGCCACCAGCGTTTCGAGCACCGGAGGTCCGGGCGGCACTTCGGCCACCTTGATGCGCGCGCCATAGCGTTCGGCGATCGGCTGAATCCGCAGCCTCACCTGCTTGGCGATTTCGTGGCTTTGCAGGTCGCGATCCCCTTTCGGCAGCAGGTTCAACTGAATATCAGCGATGTTCGGCCCGCGCCGCAGATAATAATGGCGAACCAGGCCATTGAAGTTGTAGGGCGAAGCCGTACCCACATAGGTCTGGAGATTCACCACTTCTTTTTGCTTGCCTGCTTCCTCGGCCAGCAGTTGCGTGACGCGGGCGGTCTCTTCGAGCGTCGTTCCGGTGGGCATATCGATGATCACCTGGAACTCGCTCTTGTTGTCGAACGGCAGCATCTTCACTTTAACCAAGTCGAAGTAGAACAGCGCCATGGAGGCAAACAGCAGCACCACCACCGATCCAATGAAGCTCCAACGCAGCACCGGCCGGTGCAACAGGCCCCCCATCAAGGTCCGGTAAACCCGCGGGATCAGCCCGGCACGCTCGCCTTCGTGATGATCGCCCGGCTTCAGCAGCCGCACCGCGGCCCAGGGGGTGACCATAAACGCGACGAGCAGCGAAAACATCATGGCGGCGCTGGCGCCGATGGGGATCGGCCTCATGTAGGGACCCATCAAGCCTCCCACGAACGCCATGGGCAGAATCGCCGCGACCACGGCCAGTGTGGCCAGAATGGTCGGGTTGCCCACTTCGTCCACGGCTTCGACGGCCACTTCGAACGGCGGCCGGTTCTGGTTCCCGGCCATTCTCCAATGGCGGACAATGTTTTCCACCACGACGATCGCGTCGTCGACCAGAATGCCGATGGAGAACATCATGGCGAACAGCGTGATCCGGTTCAGCGTGTAGCCATAGAGATAAAAAACGGTCAGCGTGAGCGCCAGCGTCACCGGGATCGCAATGAACACGATCAGGGATTCGCGAAGACCAAGCGTAATGGCAATCAGGACGCTCACCGAAACCACCGCGATCAGCATATGCCACAACAGTTCGTTCGACTTTTCCTTCGCTGTGTCGCCGTAGTTGCGCGTGATGCTCATCTGGACGTCCGCCGGGATCGTGGTGCCGCGCAGGGGTTCCAGGCGATGCAGAACATCCTCGCCGACGCTGACGGCGTTGGTCCCCTTGCGCTTGGAAATGGAAAGAGTCACGGCCGGATAAAAACCTCTTCCATCGGAAAAGCGCACGTATTGCGAAGGCTCCTCGCCGCCGTCGGTCACCTGGGCGACGTCGCGGACGAAGACCGGCTTATCGCCGGCGACGCCCGCCACCACGTTGCGGACGTCGTCGGCGGTGCGGAGGAACTGGCCTGTTTCCATCAGATATTGGCGGTTGCCGCTCGAAAATCCGCCCGCCGGGATTTTACGGTTGGAGAGGCCCAACGCCCCGGCCACCTGCAGCGGCGACAGGTTATAGCCGCCCAGCCGCCCCTGGTCGAGTGTGATCTGAATTTCGCGGCGCTGGCCTCCAATCACGGTGACGGCGGAGACGTCCGGCGTCTGCTTGACGGTGTCGTCCACTTGCGCGGCGATGCGCCGCAGTTCGACGTCACCGTAGCGTTTGCTCCAGAACGTCAGCGCGAGGATCGGCACGTCGTCGATGGACCGCGGCTTCACCAGGGGCGGCGAGGCGCCGGGCGGGATCAGGTCCAGATTTGCGTTCAACTTCTGGTTCAGGCGGACGATAGCTCGCTCTTCGTCCTGCCCGACCAGGAATCGCACGATCGCCATCGACATCCCGGGGCTGGATGTCGAGTAGACGTATTCCACGCCCGGGATTTCCCACAGCAGCTTCTCCATCGGTTTGGTGACGCGCTCCTCCACCTCCCGCGCCGACGCTCCGGGCATCTGCACCATCACGTCGACCATGGGGACGATGATCTGCGGTTCTTCCTCGCGGGGCAGCTTCCAGACGGCAAATGTTCCGAGCAGCAACGAGCCGGCGATCACCAGAGGCGTCAGCTTCGAATCGATCCAGGCGTGGGCGAAGTTCCCGGCAAGGCCCAGCTTTCGTTTCTCGCTCACGGGCGGACCTCGACTTTCGCTCCGTCGGTAAGCTCCGGCGGAAGCGGGAAAACGATCTTCTCGCCTTCGCTGATGCCGGAAAGCACTTCGATGCGGTCCTTGAACTTTTCTCCCGTCGTCACCAGCCGTGTATGGGCCTGGCCTTGGTCGGCCACCATGACGGAGAGCAGCTGGCCCCGCTCGGCGACGGCCGCCGCGGGGATCGTCAGGGCGGTTTTGCTGCCCAACGTGAAGCTTGCGCGCCCAAAGAGTCCGGAGCGCAGGACGGCGGCGGGCGGCAGGTCGATTTTGACGATGTAGCTTCGCGACGATGCGTCTACGGCGGGGACAATCTCGGAGACGCGCGCCTCGATGGGCCGGTCGATGTTGTCGAACGCAACGGAAACGCCCTGCCCGACGCGAATTGTGCCCAGGCGCGACTCCTCGACCGAGGCTTCCAGGCGGTAAGCGCCCTCGCGTTCGATGGTGAGCAGAGGCGCCCCGGGCGTGGCGAGCGCGCCTGGCTCCACCTGCTTGGCGGTGATGATCCCCGCGAAGGGCGCTTGAATCTCGGCGTAGGTGCGCGCGACCTCGGCGGATCGCACTTCCTGGTCTGCCTGCGCCAATTTCGAATTCAACTGTGTCCGCCGCGCCCGCGCCATGTCGTATCCGGCTTGCGCGGCCTTGAGCTTCGTGGACACCTCATCGAACTCCTGATTGGAAATCGATTTCTTGCGGTACAGGTCCTGCATGCGGTTGAACGTCGCCTGCGCCAGGTCGAGATTCGCCTTCGCTGCGGCGACGCCGCTGTCGGCTTCGGGAACGGCCGCGCGCGCTTCTTCGCGGCCGGCGCTGGCCCGGGCCAACACCGAATCGAGATCGCGCGCATCGAGGACGACAAGAACCTGCCCCTCGCGCACCCGGTCCCCGGTCTGCACCTTCACCTCGCGCACGTAGCCCATCCATTTCGCGGAGATTGCGGCGGAGGTCTTCGCCCGCACGGTTCCCGTGGCTTCGTAAATCGACGGCCAAGTCTGGGATTCGGCGGCGACCACGGAGACGGCGACCGGGGCCGCCGCCGGGGCGGTTTCCTTGCTCTGCTTCGGAGCCTCGCCGCAACCCGCCAGCCAGAGGGCCGCCGGAACGATCAGATACCTTTTCATTTAGTTCAGAACCTCCGAATCGACATTTAATGTGCCTGCCGCCAGTTCGAGCATCGCGGCCGCGATGCGCTGGTCATGCACGGCCGCCAGCACCCGCGTCCGCGCTTCCAGAAGGGCCGTCTCCGTTCGCAACAAATCGGTGATGTTATTCAGCCCGGTTTCGTAGCGATTTTGCGTGATGCGCAGGCTTTCCTCTGCCTCGGCGACGGCGGCCTTACTCACTTCGATGCGTTCGTTGGCGGAACGCAGATCTGCCCAGGCGCGGCGGACCTGCAGCCGGATGGAGGAATTGGCGCGCTCCTGTTCGGCCTCGCGCTGCCGGAACGCCGCCGCGCTTTCCGCGATGCGCGCCTTGTCGGCATAGCCGTTAAACAGGTTCCATTTCAGGCCGATGGAAACCAGCCAGTTCGCGCCGCCCTTGTCATAGAAATTCTGCCGGTCCGCTTCGAAAGCAGCGTGCAATCCAACCTGCGGCAGATAATTGCTTCGCGCCGCCGCCGCCTGGGTTTCCGCCAGGCTCGAGGCCAGCTTCAGTTGCCGCGCTTCCGGCCGTTCGCTGAGGGCGTTCTTTTCATAGTCTCCCAGGGCGCCGCCGGGAATCTTCAATTCTGCCAGCGTGGTGGTCAAAGCGTGCTCGGCGTCGAGCGGCAGGCCGATGGCGTCGTTCAGCGAGGCGCGGGCGACCCCTAGGTTCGCTTCCCCCCGGATCTGCTGCTCCTTGACACCCGCCAGATGCACTCGCACCGAAAGCACATCGGCGTCGGTGGCCATGCCGGCTGCGCGCACGCTTTCCGCGCGCTCCAAATCCGCTTGAGCGGAGCGCATCGCCAGCGCGACAGCCTTCAACTGCTCCGTGGTCAGAAGTGTATCGAAATACGCGTGAATGACACCCGCCATGATGTCCATGCGAGTGCGGCGGCTGTCTTCTTTGGTTAAATCCTTGGCCAGTTCCGCCGAATGGCGCGCATTCTTGGTTTGACCCGCATCGTAGAGAGGCTGGTCCGCCGTAATCTGCGATTGGAAATTGTTCATGAAATCCGGCCGGTTCAGCGGGCCGATCTGAAAATCCTGGGGCCCGAATTGATGCTGGGTGAGCAGGGAGGAGAAGACAAACACCGGATTATCGCTGCGGGCCCAGGATTCCATGTAGGAAATTTTGGGCAGACTACCGCTTCGCGCCTCGGCGATGCGGCTGTCGGCCGCCTTCTGCGCCTCCGCCGACGCGGCCATCCCCTTATTCGTCTCCAACCCCCGGCGCACCGCATCCTTCAACGACATGGCGTCCTGGGCATACCCCGCCAGGGGCCATAACAGCGTCCACAGTAAGGTCTTTTTCATTGCTTCTGCTCCCCAGATGCAATTTTGCGCCCGAAGTGACGGGCTGTCACCTTTTTTTGGCGGCCGCATCCCTGACAACGACTGGAGATTTCATGAACGTTTCGGTGGAATATTTGGGCGAGACGAAGTTCGAGGTCGCCGCCCGCGGGCATAAGGTGATTTGCGATCAGCCCCTCGACAACGGCGGAGCGGATGAAGGGATGTCCCCGCCGGAGTTTCTGTTGGCCTCGCTGGCGACCTGCGCGGCGTACTATGCGGCTCAATATTTGAACGCTCGAAAGTTACCCACCGAGGGGCTGAACGTGCGGGTGACCGCCGGGAAGGGCACGCAGCCGTCCCGGCTCGCGTCCTTTCAGATTCTTGTGTCAACCGCGGAATTGGAGGAGCGCCATCGCCTGGGAGTCATGAGGGCGGTGCGGAGCTGCCTGATTCATAATACGCTTCTTTCTTCGCCAACCGTGGATGTATTGCTGAGCGCCGGACCGCTACAATTGGAAGCGGAACTGGCCATTGGAACGAATCACAGAAACTGAACTTGCGGGAGGGTTGATCGCCGGGGCACCGGGGGCGTTCGACCGTTTTGTCGATTACTTCCGCCCGAAGATTTTTCAGTACAGTTGGCTGATGTGCGGCGACCGCGAGGATGCCGAAGAGGTGGCGCAGGAGGCGCTGCTCAAAGTGTTTGAAAGCATTGATCAGGTACGCGATCCGTCCAAGATAAAGTTCTGGGTTTTCCGGATCGCGAAAAACGCCTGCCTCATGAAGCGCCGCCGGAGCATCTTCGCGCCGTCCCGGGAATTGTCCCTGGATGAGTACCTGCCGGCAAAGACGCAGGACGGCGACGGCATGCGGATCGAAATCGCCGATTGGTCCGCCCTGCCGGACGAAATGGCGCATCAGGCCGAAATGAGGACGCTGCTCGAATCGGCGATCCGCGAATTGCCCGAAATGTACCGCTCGGTGGTCCTCCTGCGGGATGTGGAGGAGCTGACGACGCAGGAGACGGCTCAGGTTTTGGAACTCGGCGAGGACGTGGTGAAAACCAGATTGCACCGCGCGCGTCTGGCAATCCGCAAAACACTGGATGAATATCTCCGAGGCAAGGAGGTGGTCGCGGATGGAACCGCATAAGCACAATGAACGCTGCCAGGAGGTCTTCGCGTTGCTCTCGGATTATTT
>JBBIVT010000009.1:21806-42819 GCA_037439565.1 Acidobacteriota bacterium
CGCATAAGCACAATGAACGCTGCCAGGAGGTCTTCGCGTTGCTCTCGGATTATTTGGACGTGGAGTTGCCACCCGACGCCTGCGAGGAGATCGAGGCTCACATCGCCGGGTGTGCTCCTTGCGTCGAATTTGCCGACAGTTTGCGGAAGACCATTTCGCTGTGCCGGCATTACGAACCGTCCGAACCACCCGCGCCGCTCAAAGACGAAGCCCGGACGCAGTTGCTGGAGGCGTACACCAAAATGCTCGCAGCCCGGCGATCGGGCGGTGCATAAGATGGATAATAGGAGCGGTTGACTGCCGAACTCCCATCCCGGATTTCCTCGCGCGCGGTTTTGTTTGCCGGATTCGGCGGGTTGCTCCTGTTAATGGCCTTCGCCGAATTCGACGGCGTGCGCGCGTTGCGCCAGATTCAGACGGCCAACGACGAAATCAGCGGCGATTTTCTCAAGCGCACCCAAATTCTGGAGCGGATCCGCGCCCAGGTGTATGTGTCCGGAACGTACGTGCGCGATTTTCTGCTGGAGCCTGATCAGCAAAAGGCCGAACAGAATCGCGCCGCGTTCCTGGACGCCCGCGCCGCCATGGACAACGCTCTTGCCGAGTATCAAACGGTGCTGCAGCCACAGGAGGTGGAGGGATTCAGCGCATTGCAAAAGGAACTGGACGACTATTGGACGTCCATCCGCCCGGCGCTCGACTGGGGTGCCGGACAACGGCGCGGCGCGGGGTATGTTTTCCTTCGGGATGAGGTCTTTTCGCGGCGGACGTCGATTCTCGCCAATACCGACCAGATTGCCGCGATCGCCACGGCGCGTCTGGGCACGGAAAAGACCCGCGTGGCCGCGGCCTACCGGCAGTACCGGCGGCGCCTTACGGTCACCATCGGCTTGACGATCGGCTTGGGTCTTCTTCTGGCGGCGTTCAGCATCCGGCAGATCATCGCGCTGGAAAAGGAGACCATTGCGCGATTCTACGAAATCTCCCGGGCGCGGGAGACGCTGCAGGAACTGTCGGCGCGTCTGGTCGCGGCTCAGGAGGAGGAACGGAAGTCGATCGCGCGCGAATTGCACGATGAAGTCGGCCAGTCCCTCACCGGCGTTCTGGTGGAGATGGCCAATTTGTCGACGCTGATCCGTTCAGGCAACTCCGCCGCGCTGGAGCCGAAGGCGATCGAGATCAAGAAACTGGTGGAGGACTCGATCACCGTGGTCCGGAACATGGCGCTGCTGCTGCGTCCCGCGATGCTGGATGACCTCGGACTGCTGCCGGCGCTCCAGTGGCAGGCGCGCGAGATCGCCCGGCGTTCCGACATCCGCGTGAAGATCGCCGCCGACGGTTTACCCGAGAATCTCTCCGACGAATTGAAGACCTGCATTTACCGCGTCGTGCAGGAGGCCTTGCACAACGTTCTGCGGCATGCACAGGCCGACACCGTTCGCGTTTCGATCCATTTCGAGGCCGGGCGCATTTATCTGTCGATCCAGGACAATGGAAGAGGGTTCCGGACGAAAAATGAAAGGGGCATGGGCTTGCTTGGAATGGAAGAACGGGTGAGTCACCTGGGAGGCACTTTCGCCGTGGATTCGAAACCGGGCGAGGGCGCCATTCTGCGGGTGGTGCTGCCGGCGCCGCAATGAAACCCATCCGCATTGTGCTGGCCGACGATCATACGGTGGTCCGCAAGGGGCTGCGTATGCTGCTGGAGAACCAGCCCGGCTTCAGCGTGATTGCCGACGCCTGCGACGGCCGCGAAACGGTCGCCCTGGCGGAGCAGCATCAACCGGACGTTGTCGTGCTGGACGTGGCGATGCCTACGCTCAACGGCATTGAAGCCGCGCGCCAGATTTCCTTGAAGTGTCCGCAGACGGCGATTGTCTTTCTGAGCATGCATGCCGACGAGGGTTATGTCTTGAAGGCCCTGAAGTCCGGAGCGCGGGCCTATCTGCTAAAAGACTCCGCCGAATCCGATCTGATTGCGGCCATCAGAGCGGTTACCGAGGGCAAGGCTTTTTTCAGCCCCTCCATCAGCAAGATGCTGGTGGAGGACTACGTGCGCCAGATGCGCGAGCGCGATGTGGAGGACAGTTACGATCTGCTCACCCCGCGCGAGCGGGAAATTCTGCAATTGCTCGCCGAAGGCAAGAACAATAAGGAAGTGGCGTCGCACCTCAACCTGAGTTTGTACACCGTGGAGACGCATCGCGGCAATATTTTTCAAAAACTCAACGTGCACAGCACCGCGGAATTGATTTTGTACGCCATCCGCAAAGGCGTGATCAGTTGACCTGCAGGCGTGCCGGCAGCGCGGAGAATAGAGAGAGATATGATCTTAGAAATGAGGAACGCGTGCTTATTGCTGTTGGGCGTGGCGGCGGCTTGTTTTGCTCAGCCGAGTGGATGGACGCTGGTCTGGAGCGACGAATTTAACGGCGCGGCTGGAGCGCCTCCAAATCCGGCGAACTGGAACTTCGATCTGGGCGGAGGCGGATGGGGAAACGGCGAGGCGGAGGTGTACACCAACTCGGCCAGCAACGTGTTTCAGGACGGCAACGGCAATCTGGTGATTCGCGCCATCAAGGACGCCAACGGGAATTACACGTCGGCGCGGCTGCAAACGGGCGCTCCCGGCGCGTCGACCAGCACGGCGGACTTGAGCTGGCAATACGGGCTGATTCAGGCGCGCATCAAGCTGCCGTTTGGAAAAGGCGTGTGGCCGGCGTTCTGGATGCTGGGGGAAAACATTTCCCAGGTTGGCTGGCCTACCTGCGGCGAACTCGACATCATGGAAAATTTCGGCGCGTTCCACAACAACGCGGGAATCAATAACGGCACTCCGCATGGGCCGGGATTCGCTAACGTTCTGTCGCTCTCGAAGGCCTATACGCTGCCGCTGGGCGAGCTGGTGTACAACGATTATCACGTTTATTCGATCCAGTGGTCTCAGGATTCCATTACGTGGTCGGTGGACGGCGTGGCGTACAACACGGTGACGCCGTCGTCGCTGCCGGCGGGTGCGACGTGGCCCTTCAACGCGAAGATGTTTATCCTGCTGAATCTGGCGATCGGCGGGCCGTCGACATTTTTGGGCACGCCTGATTCCACTGTCACGTTTCCGCAGGACTTGCTGGTGGATTGGGTGCGCGTGTATCAGCCCGCGCCGGTAGCCGCGTCGACGCCCGTGATCGCGCCCGGGCAGGTGCTGAACGGAGCGTCGTACATCGGCGCGATTTCGCCCGGAAGCCTTGCGGTGGTATACGGATCCAATCTGGCGGACGCGGTGCATCCCATTTCGAGTTCGACGTTTCCGTCCAGTGTTGCCGGTGTATCGGTGACGGTGAATGGAGTGCCCGCGCCCCTGATTTATGTTTCGCCCACACAGATCAATTTTCAGGTGCCATGGGAGACTCCGGTAGGCGCATCGGTTCCGGTGGTGGTGACGTGGAACGGCGCCCAGAGCAACCCGGAGCAGGTGACGATTGCGGCGACGTCGTCGCCCTCGTTTTTCCTGAGCGAGTATGTAAACGGAGTGGCATGGATGACCGGCGCGTTGGCGGATGGATGCCCTACGTTGGCGTCGGAGTGCTCGCCCAGGTCGGGCGCGATTTATCAGCTTTGGGCCAACGGCTTGGGACCGGTGTCGCAGGCGCTTGAAGATGGCGTGCCCGCTCCCCCGGCGGCATTGCCCACGCAGGCAGGGTGCCAGTTGACGATCGGAGGGCAGCTGGCCACGGTGCTCTATTGCGGCGCTGCGCCGGGCGAGATTATCGATCAGATCAACTTCACCTATCCTTCGGGCGTAACGCCAGGCGCCTTCACTACCGCGTCGCTTTCCGTCGGCGGCGCCACTGGGTATTTCCGGCTGCCGGCCCCGGCGAATTGATCGCCCGCGCGCGAAGGGGACTGACCACTTTCCGGCCAGCGATCTGTCCCATTCGCTCGAGCGGCAAGCTCGGGCGCGAGCGTCTATTCATGCCGCAGCGCTTGCATGGGATCCACCGTGGACGCGCGGCGAGCAGGCGTGAATCCGGCCGCCAGGGCGACGGCGATCAGCAGCAGCGCAGCTCCGGCGAAGGTGAGCGGATCGCGCGGCTTCAGGCCGTAGAGCATCGATTCCGCGAACTTCGCCAAGCCCGCGGCCGCGGCCAGACCGATCGTCACGCCGATCAGCGTGAGCCAGAGCGACTCGCGCAGGATCATGCCGAGGACAGCGGAGGACCGCGCGCCCAGCGCCATGCGGATGCCGATTTCATTGGTCCGCCGCGCCACTGTGTAGCTCATCACGCCGTAAATCCCGATGCTGGCCAGGATCAGCGCGACCGCGCCGAAGGCCGCCGAGAGAATCGCAAAGACACGCTCCTGCGACAGCGTCTCGTCGATCTGCTGGGCTTGTGTGCGGATATCGAGCAGTGGCAGTTCTTTGTCGACTGAGCGGACCGCCTCGCGAATTTCGGCGATGATGCTGGACTCGCTGGCGGCGGTCTTGATCTCGAAGGTCATCTCACTCCCTTCCGCGCTTTGGAGGTAGGGAAAATACACGGTGGGCGGAGGTTCCTCGCGAAGGCTTGAGTACTTGGCGTCGGCGCTCACGCCGATGATTTCGATGGGTGTCTTCGCCTCGTCCGTATCGCAGGAATTGATCGTCTGGCCGATGGGATTGGCATCGCCGAAGAACTGCTTCGCCAGGCGGCGATTCACGATCGCCACGCGGGGAGCGCGCTCGTTGTCGCGGGCCGTGAAACTGCGTCCGGAAACGATGGGAAGGCCCATGGTCTCAAAGAAACCGGGACCTACTCTGTTCGTCCAGGCACTGTCCGCGTCATCCGAGGTAGGCGGCCGGCCGGATGGATGAAAACAGTTGAGAGACATCATATCGGCGAGAAGCGGCAACGCCGAAAGAGAAGCGGATTGAACTCCCGGCAGAGCCGTGATTTTGTCGTGAAGCTGGTGAAACAGCGTCACGCTCCGCGCGCCGGTATAGCTCCGTCGTGGGGCTCGGATTCCGAACAGCAGAATGCGCTCAGGATGGAAACCGAGTGCGCTCGATTGAAGGTTCACCAGAGTCCTCAAGAAAAGGCCCGCCCCGATCAACAGTAGCAGCGAGAGCCCAACCTGCGCCACGACGAGGGATTTTCCGAACAAGGATCTCCCGCGGCCCAAGCTCATGCGCGTGGTCTCCTGGAGACCGCAGTTGACGTCAGCGCGCGTGGATCGCCAGGCGGGCACGAGGCCGAAGAGCAGTCCCGTGGCCAAGGTGATGAGAAACGCGAAGGCGAACACGGCCCAGTCGATTTGCGGATGCACCGCGCGCTGATCGAACAGGCGGGGAATCAGGTCGCGTCCCCAGTAGCCAAGCAGAAGACCCGCCGCGCCGCCCAGGATCGCGATGAGCAGGGATTCGGTCAGCACCTGGCGCATGACGCGCCAGTGGCTCGCGCCCATCGCAATGCGCAGGCTCATTTCACGCTGGCGGGAGGCGGAGCGGGCCAGCAGAAGGTTCGCCAGGTTGACGCAGGCGATCAACAGAACCAATCCGGCGAGTGCCAGCAGGAAATAAGACGGCCTGGCGAAGAGTCTGGTCTGGGTATCCAGACCGCGGCCGCCGGCAACCAGGCGGAACGTGGGCATGTCGGAGGCCTTTTTCTCCGGAAGGTCGGCGCGAAAGGCATCTGCGAAGTTGGCAGCAAGCGCGGTTTGCGCGGCCTGCTCGGAAACGCCGGGCTTGAGCCGCCCCATGATCATCACGAACCAGAAATTCCTCGTGAGCGGCGAGCCCTTGGGATCCGGGATGACTTGCTGAAACAGCGCGATTGGCAAAAAGAATTCGGCAGTGGTTCCGGATTTTGGACCTTTAAACTCAGGCGCATTCACGCCAACGATGGTCAATGGTGCGCGGTTCAGATAGATCGTCTGGCCGAGGGCGGAAGCGGAGCGGCCGAAGCGGCGCGCCCAATACGCATCGCTGATTACGCAGACGGGCGCGGCGGCGGGCGAATCGTCTTCTGGAGCGATGGGACGGCCGGCGATAATCTTCGCCCCCAATACCGGGTAGAAATTTCCCGAGACCAGCCACGCGTCCACGGCTTCCGCTTCGCCGTCGACGGTGACAGGGAGTTGGTTGACGTCCTTGAAGGCGACCAGATCGTCGAGCACGGGGTTGCTTTGGCGCATGTCCTGATAAATGGGATAGGAAAATGGTGCGGCCATTCCGGGTCCGAAAGCTCCCCAAGCCGCTGCCGGAAACTGCTGGCCGGGCTTGAGGACCCAGGAAAACGCGCGGAGGCGGCCGGCCTCCGGGACGCTCATTTTCGTGAACAGGAGTTCCTTGGCCATGGCGAAAATCGCCGTGTTCGCGCCGATCCCCATCGCCAGTGAGACAATCGCCACGGCCGCAAATCCAGGGCTCTGCTTCAGCAGGCGCGCGGCGTAGCGGAGGTCGGCGCGCAACTCGTCAAAAAAGCGCAAGCCGAGCGATTGGCGGCATTCTTCCTTTTTCGCTTCGATAGGGCCGAACTCCAGGCGCGCTCGGCGCAGGGCTTCCTCGCGCGGCACGCCCCGTTTTCCAAGATCGGCGGCGAAGGCGTCGATGTGGAACTGAATCTCCGCGGCCATGTCGGATTCCACACGGGCGCGGCGGGTGAGGGAGCGGAACAATGAACGGATCATACTTCCTCCACGCCTAAAATGCCGGCGATGACGGCGGACATTTGAGTCCACTTTTCGGTTTCAGCGCGAAGTTGGCGCTCACCGGCTCGGGTGAGGCGGTAATACTTGGCCTTGCGATTGTTTTCCGATTCGCCCCACTCGCTCGCAATCGCCCCCTGGTGCTCCAGGCGATAGAGCGCGGGGTAAAGAGAGCCCTGCTGGATCTCCAGGCGATCCTTGGAGATCTGCTGGATGCGGAGCAGGATGCCATAGCCGTGCAGCGGGCCGAGAGAGACTGCTTTCAAGATGAGCAGGTCGAGCGTGCCTTGGAGCAGATCAAGCGGTTTGGACAAGGGGGATCTCCTAGATGATCTAGGAGAAGTATACTGGGGCTCTCCTAGACTGTCAAGGAGAGGGGCTCATAGGGAGAGTTTCCGGTATGGGAGCGCCCGGTTCAGTCGCGAAACTCCACCGCGCGCGCCACCGTGATCGCCTTGTTTTCCAGCAGTTGTTTGAGGATCGCGTCGCTCGCCGGCTCATCCGTCTTGACAACCGCGATGGCCTCCACCGCTCCTCCCTCCGCCGCCGGCTTGTCCTGCCGGCCCAGGGAGAAATTCGCGATGTTGATGTTGTTTCGGCCTGTCACGGAACCGACATAGCCAACCACTCCCGGAACGTCGGCGTTGCGCAAATAGATCAGATGCCCGTCCAGAGGAGCCTCACAGCGGATTCCGTCCACCGCCAGCAGATGCGGATGGTCCAGCACCAGCGCTCCTTCCACCTGCGTGATGCCCGCATCGGTCTCCAGCTCCAACTTCACTGAATCGCCATGTCCGGTCCGCTTGTCATGTCGTTCGGCATAGCCGAGGCCGCGCTCGGAAGCGATTTGCAGCGCGTTCACCACGTTCGCCTTGCGATGAAGGGAGCGGCTGAGGACGCCCGCCAAACCGGCGTTGCGGATCAGGTGGGTGTGATCCCCGCCAACGTCACCGTGATAAATCAGCCGCACCATGCGTGGATTTCCCGTGGCCACGTAGGCGGCAAACGTTCCCAGCCGTTCGGCCAGAGCCGCGTAGGGACCTACGGTCCGGTATTGTTCGGTGGTCAGGGCCGGGACGTTGAGCGCGTTTCGCACGATGCCCTGGCGAAGGTACTGCACCATCTGCTCGGCGATGCGGACGCCCACGGTTTCCTGCGCCTCCTCGGTGGCGCCGCCGATGTGCGGTGTGGCGATGACCTGGTCTAGCTTCAGCAAGGGTTCGCCTGAATCGGGCGGCTCGGTCTGAAACACGTCCAGCGCCGCTCCAGCGACCTTGCCGGATTCAATGGCGGCGCGCAGCGCCTGGCCGTCGATCAGTTCACCGCGAGCGCAGTTGACGATCCGCACGCCCCTCTTCATCCTGTCAAACGCCGCCGCGTTCAACATGGCAAACGTCTCCAGCGTGAGGGCGACGTGCAGCGTGATGTAATCGCTTTGCGCGAACAGTTCCGCCAACGGCCGCAATCCGACGCCCAGATCAGCCGCGGTTTGCGAGTTGACGTGCGGATCGTTGGCGATAATCTTCATCTCGAAGGCCCGCGCGCGCCGTACAACTTCCTGTCCGATGCTCCCCAAGCCGACGACGCCCAACGTCTTGCCGCGCAGTTCCGTGCCGGTGTAATGCACCCGGTCCCAATGTCCGCTCCTCGTCGATGCCGCCGCCTGCGGGATAAACCGCGCCAGCGCCAGCATCAGCCCCAGCGTATGTTCTGCCACCGAAACCGCGCTGCCGCCCGGCGTATTCATCACCAGGATGCCGGCCGCGGTGGCGGCGTCCACGTCGATATTTTCCGCTCCCGCGCCGGCCTTCCCGATGACCTTCAGCCGCGGCGCGGCGGCTAGCAGCGCTTTGTCCACCACGATGTTGCGCACCAGCAGCGCGTCCGCCTCCGGAAGATGATGGCGGTAACCCTCCGGATTGGAGACAATCACGTTCCAGCCGGGCTGGGGGGTAAGCAATTCCAGACCGGCGGCAGGCATCGGTTCGGCAATCAGAATATTCATGAATCTTTTAGACGTTGACGAGGTCCTTCTTGGTTATGGCAATTTCCGCGTACACTCTCTGCACCGCCGCCACGCCGGCACCGAGCGTCACCGGTATGCCGTTCGCCAGTAAAATGAGCTCCAGTTCGGCGATCACCGCGAAAAGATCCGCGGCATCGAAATATCCCAGGTGGGCGATCCGGAAAATGCGGCCCTTCATCTCCCCCTGCCCATTGGCGATGATCGAGCCGAAGCGCTGCCGGAACTCCTTCACGATCACGCCCGAATCGAGGCCTTGCGGAGCCTTCACCGCCGTCACCGAAGCGCTGGGATTCATGGGCGAGAACAGTTCCAGGCCGAGCGCCTGACATGCCTCGCGCGTGGCCCGCGCCAGTTGCTGCGCGTTCTCCACGAGCTTCGCCATGCCGATGCCCTTGATGTATTGCAGCGCCTCATTCAATGCCAGCATCAGAGCCGTCGAGGCGGTCCACGCCGATTCGCCGTTGCCGGCGTATTTCTTTTCCCGCTTCAGATTGAAGTAAAACCTGGGCAGCTTCGCCGATTCCATGCGCGCCCAGGCCTTCGGGCTGATCGAGAGAAACGCCAGTCCAGGCGGCACCATGAACGCCTTTTGCGATCCGCCGATGACGATGTCCAATCCCCAGGCGTCAATATCGAGCGGCATCGTGCCCAGTCCGGTGATCGCGTCGACTACGAAAATCGCCGGCGTCTTCCTCACCGCGTCGCCCATTGCGCGAATGTCGTGCGCCGCGCCGGTAGACGTTTCCGATGCCTGTACAAACACGCCCTTGGTGTGTGGATTTTCCTGGAGCGCGCGCTCCAGAGCCTCCGGTGCGACGGCGCTTCCATAGGGAGCGTCAAGAACTAGCGCGTCCAGGCCGAAAGCGCGCGTCATTTCCACCCATCGCTCGCCGAATTTTCCGGCCGAGCAGACGATCACCCGGTCGCCCGGAGAGAAACAATTGCTGACCGAGGCTTCCATCGCTCCGGTCCCCGAGGCCACCAGCACCAGAACATCGTGCGACGTGCCCATCACCAGCTTCAAATCCGCCAGCACGGCCAGGAAAACGTTCTTGAAATCCTGTGTGCGATGGTGCATGTCCGCGCCCAGCATGGCCTGCAGGGCTTTCGGATAAATCGGCGTCGGCCCGGGAGTCAACAGACGCGTCTTCTTCAGATGCATGGGAAATTTCAGGATAGCAAGAGACAGGAGTCAGAAGTCAGAATCCGAACTGCCGCGCAGATGGGCCGCATTCGGATTCCTGACTTCTGACTCCTGACTCCTCTAACATGGAATTGCATGCCCTTGCTTGACCAGATCCAGAAAGACATCGTCGCCGCCATGAAGGGACGGGAGGAAGCTCGCCTCGACGCGCTTCGCATGATCAAGACCGCGCTCAAGAAGCACGAGGTGGATTCCATGAAGTCCCTCGACGAGAGCACCGAGCTGCAAATCCTCAACACCCTGATCAAGCAGCGCAAGGAAGCCTCGGAGATGTTCCGCAAAGGCAATCGGCCGGAACTGGCCGACCGGGAAGACGCCGAACTCAAGCTGATCGAATCCTACATGCCCGCCGCGCCCACGCCGGAGGAAATCGACGCCGCCATTGCCGCCGCCATGGCCGAAACCGGCGTCACCTCGGCCAAGCAGATGGGCGTGGTGATGAAGGCCGCGCAGGCAAAACTCGCCGGCAAGCGCGTCGACGGCAAGGCGCTCAGCGATCGCGTGCGCGCGAAACTCGCCTAAAGTGATCGGGACAAGCGGCCTTGACGCCGCCGTTCGCAAGAGATATAACAGGTCCGCTCGTTTCAATTTGGTTTCTTTGCCATGACTCCCGCATTAATTTCGGATCTCGCGTCGTCCGCTCCGCGTGAAAACGTGCTGCCGCTGCTGGCGCACGAAATCCGCCAGCCCCTGGGCGCAATCGAGGCGATCGCCTATTACATGACGCTGCTCCACGGGAACGACCAAAAGCAGCGCGAACAGCTCGCGCGCCTCCAGCGCCTCGTCGAACACTCCAATTGGATTCTTTCGAGCGGCCTTGCCTTGGCCGACGCGCGCCCCGCCGCGCCGGAAGCCGTCGATCTGGAGGAGATGATCCTACACGCGATCTCCAGCCGGTGCGGCCCAGCGGATGCTCCCCTCAAACTTTCCTTGGCCCCCGATCTACGGCTGGTGCAGCTCGACCCGGGCTACGGACGCGTGCTGATTGAAAACCTGCTCTGCCTGTTCCGCCAGATTGCCACGGAGAAGGATCCCGCCCTGCTGCGCGCGGTGGCGACGCAAGAGGGCGTTGAGATCGAGCTTTCCACCGCCGCGCCCGGTTATCGTTCCGCTGCCGCGCTTCCCCCCGGATCAAGCCTCAGTCTCGATTGCGCGGCCCGCATTGCGGCCATGCACGGCGGCTCCGTCCATTGTTCCGTGGACCCGCTGAGTGGGATTCGGGTGCGCGTGATGCTACCATGAAATTTCCCCGACATGGCCGTTGCTGTTCCCGATATTCTCGCCCGCATTGTCGACCAAAAGCGCATGGAACTGGGACGCATCTCCCACTCCCAACGCGCCGCCTGGGAGACCCTCGCCTCGGCCCGCGCCGATGCTCGTGACTTTTCGCGTGCCCTGACCGCCGCGCCCCCGGCCATCCTTTCCGAGATTAAAAAGGCCTCCCCCAGCAAAGGAGTGTTCACCGCCAGCTTCGATCCGCCGGGAATCGCGCGCATGTATGAGGCGGGCGGCGCAGCCGCACTCAGCGTGCTCACCGATCACGGCTTTTTCCAGGGATCGCTGGAGGATCTGGCCGCCGCGCGCGCCGCCGTCCAACTGCCGGTGCTGCGCAAGGATTTTACGATTGACGAAGTGCACGTCATCGAAGCCGCCGCGCATGGAGCTGACGCCATTCTGTTGATCGCCGCGCTGCTCGACGAGAGCGAAATGCGGCGTTTCCGCGAACTGGCGGAGGCGCTTCACCTGGCCGCCCTGGTGGAGGTGCATGACGCCGCTGAACTGGCCGCGGCGCTGGCCTCCGGCGCAAAGATCATTGGAGTAAACAACCGCGATTTGCGCACCTTTGAGGTGAATCTCGAAACGTCTCTGCGCCTTGCCGAAAAGATTCCCTCTGGCGTCGTGAAGGTTGCCGAAAGCGGCATCCACTCGTCCAAGGATGTAAAAACATTGCGTGCCGCCGGATTTGACGCGTTTCTGGTGGGTGAGCGCCTCATGAAATCGCCCGATCCGGCAGAAGCCCTACGTGAGCTGCGGTCATGATGGTGAAAATTTGTGGTATCACCCGGCGGGAAGACGCGCTGGCCGCGGCGGACGCCGGAGCCTCGGCCCTGGGTTTTGTTTTCTACCCGAAAAGCCCCCGCTATGTGACGCCCCCGGCTGCCGCGGAATTGGCCGAAGGACTGGATGTGTTAAAAGTCGGCGTGTTCGTCGACGAATCGCACGCCGCGATTGAAACCGTGATGCGGGAGGCGCGCCTGGATGTCGCGCAGATTTACGGCGGGGACGCGCCCGAACGCGTGCGGGTCTGGAGAGCGTTCCGTCCGGGCGAAGGAATCGCGGCGGGCCGCGCCGAAGCGATTTTGCTCGATGGCCCCGCCAACGGAATTTCGTTCGACTGGACGACAGCGCGCGCCGCCGGCCCCAAAGTCATCGTGGCCGGAGGCCTCGACGCCTCGAACGTCGCCTTGGCCATTCGCATCGCACAGCCCTGGGGCGTGGACGCCAGCTCGAAGCTCGAAACATCGCCCGGCATCAAAGATCACGAAAAGGTGCGCGCCTTCGTGAAAGCCGCGCAGGAAGCCAAATGATTTCTTCGCAACCCGATTCCACCGGACACTTCGGACCTTACGGCGGACGCTTCGTCCCCGAGGTTCTCATGACGCCTCTCGAAGAACTGGAGAAGGCTTATCTGGAAGCGCGCAACGACCCGGCGTTTCAGGCCGAACTTGCCGATCTGCTGAAAAACTTCGCCGGACGTCCGACGCCGCTCTATTACGCCAAGCGGCTGACCGATCAGCTTGGCGGCGCGAAGATTTACATCAAGCGCGAGGACCTTCTTCACACCGGCGCGCACAAAATCAATAATTGCCTGGGGCAGGCGCTGCTCGCGCGCAGAATGGGCAAGAAGCGCATCATCGCGGAAACGGGAGCGGGCCAGCACGGCGTTGCCAGTGCCACGGTTTGCGCGCTTTTTGGCCTGGAATGCATCGTCTACATGGGCGAGGAAGACATGCGCCGCCAGCGGCTAAACGTCTTCCGCATGCGCCTTCTGGGCGCGAAGGTCGTCGCGGTCACCAACGGCAGCCGCACGTTAAAGGACGCCGTCAGCGAGGCGCTGCGCGACTGGGTGACCAACGTGCATTCCACGTATTATCTGCTTGGCTCCGCGCTGGGGCCGCATCCTTACCCGGTGATGGTGCGCGATTTTCACCGCGTGATCGGCGAGGAGACGCGCGCTGAGATCCTGGAGCGCGAAGGCCGTCTGCCCGATTCGCTGTTCGCCTGCGTCGGCGGAGGCTCGAACGCCATCGGCATGTTCCATGCCTTTATCGGCGATGAAAACGTAAAGCTGATCGGCGTGGAAGCCGGGGGCCGCGGCGTAAAACTCGGGGAGCATGCCGCGCGATTCTCCGGCGGCGCGCCCGGAGCGTTGCAGGGTGCGTACAGCTATCTGTTGCAGGACGATGATGGCCAGGTGTCGCTGACGCATTCCATTTCCGCCGGCCTTGACTACGCTCTGGTCGGCCCGGAGCATGCCTGGCTGCACGACCGGCATCGCGCCGAGTACGTGCCTTGCGGCGACCAAAAAGCCCTCGCCGCCGCCCAGCGCCTTGCGCGAACCGAAGGAATCATTCCCGCGCTCGAATCCGCGCACGCCGTAGCAGAAGCGATCGAGCGCGCGCCCAAGGAGCCAGGCAAGGTCTTCATCATCAACCTGTCCGGCCGTGGCGACAAGGACACCGATATTTATCGTGAGAATCTCCCGGAGCTCGACGATGAAACCGGCCCCGCTTCCGGCACTCATGGAGGGGATCGCTAGCTTGACCCGCATTCAACAGGTTTTTGAGCGCCGCAAGTCGGAAAACAAGGCCGTCCTCGTGGCCTATCTCACCGCCGGAGATCCGGCGCCTGAGGCCACGCCCGGGCTGGTCGCGGCGCTGGAACGCGGCGGCGCGGACCTGATCGAGCTCGGCGTTCCATTTTCCGATCCCATCGCCGACGGCCCGGTGATCCAGCGCGGCGCGGATCGTGCGCTGAAAGCCGGCACCACGGTGGCGAAGGTTCTCGGCATCGCCAGGAAAATCCGCGAGACGTCGGAAATCCCGCTGCTCCTGTTCACGTATCTGAATCCCGTGATGCGCTACGGCCTGGCAAACCTCGCGCGGGACGCCAAGGCCGCGGGCATCGACGGCTGTCTGCTGACGGACTTGAGCGTCGAAGAAGCCGAAGTGTACGTCAATGCCATGCGCGCGGCCGGTCTCGATACCGTCTTCCTGGCCGCTCCGACGTCCACGCCAGCCCGGCTAAAACTCGTCGCCAGATATTCGAGCGGATTTATTTATCTCGTCTCCCGCACCGGCGTCACGGGAGAGCGCGCCGATCTGTCCGATTCCGTTCAACCCCTTCTCCACGCCATGCGGGCTGTCAGCAGTCTGCCGCTGGCCGTCGGGTTTGGCATCAACACGCCCGATCAGGCCGCCGCCGTGGCGAAACTCGCCGGCGGCGTGGTGGTCGGCAGCGCCATCGTCCGCCTCATCGAGCAGAATGCCGGCGAGGAGGGTCTGGAACAATACGCCCGGTCCCTGCGCCAGGGGATGGATAAATGACGCGCGAAGAAGCCTTAGGCTCGCTCGCGGAATCGCGGAAACGCATCGATGAGATCGATCTCCAGTTGCTCGAATTGCTCAACCGGCGTACACGCGAGGTGGAACGGATCGGGCAGATCAAGGAATCGCTCGCGATGCCGATTTACGAGCCCAAGCGCGAGGACGCCGTGTTCCGCAATGTGATCGGGCATAACGAGGGTCCCCTCACCGCCGACGCGATCAAGAGTATTTTCGAACGCATCATCGATGAAATGCGCACGCTGCAACGCATGCGGCGCGAACAAAGGAATCAGGGAGAGAACGAATGTTAGTAGTTATGCAGCAGGGGGCGACCGATCTCGCCATTCAGGCCGTGATTGACCGCCTGGTGAGCATGGGATTCACGGTCCACCGGTCCACCGGCGTCACACACACGGTGCTGGGGGGCGTCGGCCCCGCCGAGGATTTCGATCCGGCCGACTTCGAGGCCATGGACGGCGTGAAGGAATGCCATCGCATTGTTTCGCCATACAAATTGGCCAGCAAGAATTTCAAACCGCAGGGAACCGTCATTAAAATCGGCAATGTCGAAATTGGCGGCAAACGCGTCGTCGTGATGGCCGGGCCGTGCAGCGTCGAAAGCCGCGAGCAGATCGAAACCGTTGCCGACATCGTGGCCAACGCGGGCGCGCAGGTGATGCGCGGCGGCGCGTTTAAGCCGCGCTCGTCACCCTACAGTTTTCAAGGAATGGGCGAAGAGGGCCTGAAAATCATGCGCGCGGCCGCGGACCGCCGCGGACTTCTCGTCGTCAGCGAGGTGATGGACCAGACGCAGATCGGCCTGCTGACCCAATACTCCGACATTCTGCAGATCGGCGCGCGCAACATGCAGAACTTCAACCTGCTGCGCGAGGTGGGCAAGACGCGCAAGCCCGTGCTGCTGAAACGCGGCATTGCGGCGACCATCGAGGAACTGCTGCTGGCCGCCGAATACATCATGAGCGGCGGAAATTACGACGTAATCCTGTGCGAACGCGGCATCCGCACCTTTGAAACCTATACGCGCAACACCATGGATATCTCCGCGATTCCGGTGGTGAAAAAACTGTCGCACCTGCCCATCGTGGGCGATCCTTCGCACGGCACCGGCCGCCGCGACATGGTGATCCCCATGGCTCGCGCCGCCGTGGCCGCTGGGGCGGACGGCCTCATCGTTGAAGTGCATCCGGATCCAGACAAGGCCGCCAGCGACGGCGCGCAAACGCTCACGCCCGGCCAGTTCGCCGAAATGATGACGCAGGTGAAAGCCATCGCTGCGGCGGTCGGCCGCTCGGCGTGACGACTGAGGTGAAAAACGTTGCCATCGTCGGCGTCGGCCTGATCGGAGGCTCCTTCGCGCTCGCGTTGCGCGCCTCCGGCTTTAATGGCCGCATCGCCGGCGTCAGTTCACCGGGCGCGGTCCGCGACGCCCTCTGCCGGGGCATCATCGACGAAGCGCTGCCTCTGCCCGAAGCCGCCGCGCAGGCCGATCTGGTCTATCTTGCCCGTCCCATCGAAGGCATTCTCTCGACGCTGGATGTTCTGGACGCCTATCTCAAACCGGGCGCCCTCGTCACCGATGCCGGCAGCACCAAGGCCGCCATCTGCGCCCGCGCGGCGGAGAAAATTCATCGCGGACGTTTTGCCGGCGGCCATCCGATGGCTGGGAAAGAGGCTCGCGGAGCCGCCCAGGCCGAAGCGGCGCTGTTCCACGGCCGGCCCTATGTCCTTACCTCCGCCTGCCCGGAACTCGAAAGTATCGTCGAAGCAATTGGCGCGCGACTCGTCCACATTTCCCCGGAGGATCACGACCGTCTCGTCGCGCTCACGTCGCACCTGCCGCAGTTGATCTCCACCGCGCTAGCGGCTTCCCTCGCCGCTGAACCCGAGGCCGCCCGCGTTGCCGGACCAGCCTCTCTCGACCTGACCCGTCTCGCCTTGAGCCCCTACGACATCTGGCGCGATATTTTTGCCACCAACGCCGCGAATATCGACGCCGCGCTTGGTAAGTTCCTGGAAAAACTCCAATTTCTCCGCGAGCGGATAAATAGTGCGACGATGGAGGCCGAGTTCGACCAAGCCGCCTCCGCGGCGCGAGCCCTCAGAAAATGACCAATCCTATCCTGTGCGCGCATCTGCTCCGAAAAGTCGACGAAGAGCTCGTCACGCTTCTCTTCTCTCTGGAGCCGGAGGAATGGAACCTGCAGACCGTCGCCCCGGAGTGGAAAGTCCGCGATGTCGCCGCGCACCTGCTCGACACTTCGCTTCGCAAACTCGTGATCGTTCGGGACAGCCGGCCAGGGCCCCCGCCGGAAGACCTCGCCGCGTTCGTGAATCGCCTGAATCGCGAAGGAGTCGCCGCTTATCGGGACTTGAGCCCGGACGCTCTCATCCAGCGGATCCAGAAAGCGTCGGAGGAATTCGCGCAGTTCCACGAATCGCTGGACCCCTTCGCTCCGGCGGCCTTCGCAGTAAGTTGGGCCGGGGAAGATCGCTCCCTTAACTGGTTTGACACCGCCCGCGAGCTCACGGAGCGTTGGCACCACCAGCAGCAGATCCGCCTCGCGACGAAACGCCCGGGCATCATGGCCCGCGAACTCTACCATCCCGTTCTCGATTGTTTCCTGCGCGGCTTACCTTACTCATTCCGCAACGTCGATGCACTCCCCGGAACGAAAGTGCTCATTGAAATCGAGGGCGATGCCGGAGGCCAATGGCTCCTCGCGAAAACCGGCGCGCAATGGAGTCTGATGGAGCCGGACCCGGCCGACATCGTGGCTCATGTGTGCATCCCGCAGGAACTGGCCTGGCGTGTGTTTACCAAGGGTGTAGACCGGGCCTCCGCCCGCAAGCGAATCCGTATCGAAGGCGACCGGGGCTTGGGCGAAAACGTCCTCCAACTGACCGCAATCGTTGCCTGAGAAATCCCACCTGTGACCTGTGCGCACACGGCACGCCGCGTTAAATCGTTGTAAATAATCGTGAAACCTTCTGGTATCCCGCGTGCGTCTTACAGCAGACGTATGAACAGGCTGTTGCTTGCCGCCATTTTGTGCGCCGGGCCCATGGCCGGCTGCAGTTTCACCGGCGATGAAAAGCCCCTGGCCGGCGAGTCCCTGCAGGACCTCAACGTCAACGCTCTCTATACGGTGGAAAGCGTCCGCGTCTCCAGCGGCAAGAGTTCGCGTCTCAGCGCCTCTTTGCGATCCGAGTTCGACAAACTGGTGGGTTCCAAACTCGACTACGCCGCACTCGAGCGCCTGGCGGACCGTGTCAAAAAAGAACTACGCGTGCCCGCGGTGGCCGTCAATGTAGGCAAAGGCGCGGCGCCCGGGCAGGTTGTGGTCGATTTCGAAGTGCCGCAGGAGCGCCCCCGCCCGGTGGACCTCACTGTCGGCAAATTTCTCTACGATTCTAAGCTTGGCTGGAGCGGGGAAGGCGCAGCGTCCGCCACCGTCGGCGCCAACACGTTCGTCTTCGGCATGGTCTCCGACTCCGATGCCGCGATCGAACGCTTCGCCGGCATCAAGGTCAAGTATCTCCGGAAGCGTCTGTTCACGGACCGCCTGCGCCTGCGCTTCGAGTTCGACAGCTATCACGATCGGTGGAACGGCGCGACGATCCTTGCCTCAAATAACGCCGGCCTCTATCGTACGGAACAGACCTTCGCGCCCGAGATGACGCTGGTCATCGCCGAGCCCCTGGAACTCGATTTCGGCGCAAGCTTTTCGCGTTACCAGTTGGAGCAGCCCGGCGCGAACGTCGAATCCTCCAACGCCGTGGTCACCGCCCTGCGCTACCATCGGCATTGGGGCTCGAAACACGACGTGCAGGAGCGCGAACTCAACGCCAGCTACTCCCTTCGCGCCGGCATTCGCGAGTTCGGTACCGATGCCGGCTTTACGCGTCAATGGACAGAGGCGCATTATCGCTTCCGCCGCGATCATCAGACGATCGAGGCCGGGTTTATGGCCGGCTCGATCCGCGGCGGCGCGCCGTTGTTCGAAAGATTCGTGATGGGCAACGCGACCATATTGCGCGGCTGGAATAAGTTCGAGATCGATCCGCTGGGTGGATCGCACATCGTGGCCGGCTCGATCGATTACGGGTTTCACTGGCTGCAGGTTTTCTACGATACAGGCGCGATCTGGGACACGCCCCAGGAGCGCGAACAGAGGCAATCCGTCGGCACGGGATTTAAAGCGGAGGGTTTTCAGGTGGCCGTCGCCTTTCCCCTCCGTTCCGGGCGCGTGGAGCCGGTTTTTTATGCAGGTCTGAACTTTTAAAGGTTGCTGGTGCGGGCCATCAAAAAGTGGTGGTTAATCGCGGCGTTCGTCTCCGGCTTCGCGCTGGCGATGTTTGCGGAGGATCTCGCCCTGCGGTGGCGAAACAATCTTCTGGAATTTTCCGCGCCTCACCTGCACTTCCTCACCGGCAAGCCGCTGGAGCGCCTGCACAACGGAGCGCAGGTTCCGTTTGACTTCAAAATTTCCTTGTTTTCCGGCACAAAAGATCATCTCTGCTGCCAGGCCGCCGAGCGTTTCCTGATCAGCTACAGTGTTTGGGAGGAGCAGTTCCGGGTGATTAAAACCCAGCCGCCCAGACGAATCGTGGATCATCTGGACATCGCCGACGCCGAGGCTTGGTGCCTGAAGCAGATGACGCTCGACCCTGGCGGCATTTCCGATACCGAGAAACTGTGGGCCCGCGTCGAAGTGCGCGTGCCTCCTCCCGATGGGCGCGGCGCGCTGCCGTTCGGCCGCGACAGCATCAGCGAGTCCGGCATCAATTTGAACGGCCTGATTGAGCTGTTCAGCCGTCCCCCAGCCACCCAATTCCACTGGACCACAGAGGCCGGTCCCATGACGCTCGATGAGGTGAAGCGTGGGAGCCGCCGCGGCAGTTAGCATGAGGCGCGTGTCATGAACCGCCTTCGCACACGTCTGATCCTGGTCTTCGTCCTCGCCACCACCCTGCCCCTCGGCCTGACGATCTGGACCTCGCTCGCCCTGCTCGAGCGCAGCCTCAAGCTGGCTCCGTTGGCCGAGCTCGATCGTGTCTCGCAATCGCTCCAGAAAACCGGCCGGGAGCTTTACAGGAACTCCGAGGAGTTGCTGAAACGCGACGCCGCGAAAGGCAAGGTCGAGCCTCGCCATCTCACTCCCGCCGAGGCGCAAGCCTTCTGGGATAGCGGCAAGACCGAATGGTTCGAATTGGCCGGCAACCAGGGCGACCGCATCGATTACTACGTTCGCCGCGACCAGGAGGTCCTGGTCTACTCGCGCCCCATGGGCATCGCCATGGACGCGTTGGCCACGGAATACGCCGGCGCGCGCGATACGTTGGAGCGCTCCGCTGCGCGCGATCTGCGCCGCGGATTTTCCACCACGCTGCTGGTCGTCGCCGCCGCGCTCTGGCTGGCTGCGCTCGTCGCGCTGATCTTTCTCGCCTCGCACATCAGCCGTCCCATCCGCCAGTTGACGCAGGGGCTGGGGCGCGTAGCCGCCGGCGATCTGGGCGCTCGGGTGGAACCGGGTGGCTCCGATGAGATCGGCGCTGCAGTCGATGCCTTCAATCGCATGGCCGCGCAACTTCAGCAGGCCCGCGAGCATTTGATCCACGTCACGCGTCTCGCCAGTTGGCAGGCGCTGGCGCGGAAGATGGCTCACGAAGTGAAAAATTCCCTCACGCCGATCCGCCTCACAATGGAGGAAATCATCAGCCGCGGCCCCGATCAGGACCGCGCGTTTCTGGAGCAGGCCTCGCAGATCGTCGCCGATGAGGTGCAGACGCTTGAAAAACGCGTCCGCGCGTTTTCGCAGTTCGCCGCCGAGCCTCCCGTCGAGCCGCGCGAAATCGACGTCAATGCGCTGGTCGAAGAACGTATTTCGTTCCTCAAATCCGCTCACCCGGAGGTGACCTACGACGTGAAGCTCGCGCCCGGCAGCCCCACCGCCGTTGCCGATCCGGACTTGATCAAGGGCGTGCTCACCAATCTTCTGCAGAACGCCGCCGAAGCCGCCAGACCCGGAGGAGTCGTTCTGGCGCGCACTGCTTTGGCCGGGTCGAAGTTGAATATCGAGGTCCACGATTCCGGTCCCGGCTTGAGCGCGCAGGCGAAATCAAGCCTGTTTGAGCCCACCATTTCGTTTAAAAAAGGCGGCATGGGTCTGGGCCTCTCCATCGCCCGCCGCGCCGCGCTTTTGTGCGGAGGCGATCTGCAAGCGCTCGACGGCGAACTTGGTGGCGCGGCCTTCCGCGTCGTCTTGGTAGGAGCGGCCCATGCGGAATAGATGGGAACGAACCTCCTTGTCCAAAGGCGTCCGCAATTCTTCGCCCAAACATGAAACGATCGCTCCGCCGCGTGGATGGAGTAGTCTGCCCCCATTTTTCCCATGCCTCAAAAACGCATCCTGATCGTCGACGACGAAGAAAACATCGGCCGCTCCCTCAAGCTGATTCTGGAGCGCGAAG
>JBBIVT010000009.1:42919-53650 GCA_037439565.1 Acidobacteriota bacterium
GTCGACGACGAAGAAAACATCGGCCGCTCCCTCAAGCTGATTCTGGAGCGCGAAGGCTACGCTGTCACCGTCTGTCTCTCCGTCGCCGAAGCGCGCGCGCATCCGCACCGGCCGGACGCTTACTTGGTCGACGTGCGCCTGCCCGACGGCAGCGGCATCGATCTGCTGCGCTGGCTCCGTGCCAACGACGTCGATACGCCCATTCTGATGATTTCCGGGCACGGCACCATCGCCGATGCGGTGGAGGCCACGCGCGCCGGCGCATTTGATTTTTTGGAAAAACCGCTGGGCCGCGAAAAGGTCCTGCTGTCTTTGAAGCACGCGCTCGATCAGTCGCGTCTGCGCGAGGAGAATCGCCGCCTGCGGGAAATCGCCGGCTCGGCGCGCATGATCGGCAACTGCCCGGCGTTTTTGCGCGTGTTGGAACAAACCGAAATGGCCGCCGCCAGCGACGCGCGCGTACTGCTCACCGGCGAGTCGGGCACCGGCAAGGAACTGCTCGCCGCCCATTTGCATGCCGAGAGTCCGTTTTCGAGTGGCCCGTTCGTCAAAGTGAACTGCGCCGCGATCCCCACTGAGCTCATTGAAAGCGAGCTGTTCGGCCACGAAAAAGGAGCCTTCACCGGCGCCACCGCCGCGCGCCGCGGCAAGTTCGAGTTGGCCGACGGAGGCACCCTGTTCCTCGACGAAGTGGGCGATCTGCATGCGGCCTCGCAAGCCAAGCTGTTGCGCGTCTTGCAGGAAGGCGAATTTCACCGCGTCGGCGGCGAGCAGGCGATTAAGGTATCCGTCCGTGTGGTGTCGGCGACGAATCGCGATTTGCAGGACATGGTCGCGCAGCAGAAATTCCGTGAGGACCTCTACTACCGGCTCTGCGTCGTGCCTGTGCGCGTACCCGCGCTTCGCGAGCGCCGGGAAGACATTGGCGCTCTGGCCGGCTACTTCCTGGCCGAATTCTGCGCGCGCAATAATTTCAAGCCCAAGTCGCTCGATCCCGACGTGACCGATGCGTTGGAACAATACCACTGGCCCGGCAACATCCGCGAGCTGCGCAATACCGTGGAGCGCATGGCGATTCTCACCCGCGCCGATCGCCTCACCGCCGAGTCCATCCCGATCGAAATCCGCCTCGCCCGAGGCTTGGCCGCGCCCAAAGGCAATTTGCGCGAAGCCAAGGAATCGGCGGAGCGGGAACACATCCTGCGCGCGCTCGATGAAGCCAAATGGAACGTCAGCGGCGCAGCCCGCGCGCTCGGCATGGAGCGGACGAACCTGCACAAGCGAATCCGCGCCCTGGGGCTTGCGAGGGAGAGATAGATCCAAAGAAGGAGCGCTACCTCAACATCCCCACGCCGATCTGCCCGTGCAGCCCCTGATCAGGCCGCGCGACGTCGCCTCCACCGAACCACACGCGCACGCCGCCGGTGGTCAACTCAACCGTCGGATCGCACACCACTTCCTTATCCCACGCCTGCTCGCCTTCGATCACCAGCGGTTCGCGCGACCAATGCACACCGTCCGCCGACTTCGCCAAGCCGATCCGCCGTTTCTCGCCGCGCGCCCGTCCTGTATAGAGCATCCAATAGGACCCTCCGGACGTCCAGACCGCGGGCTCGCCCAGACCCATCTCGTCGAAGGTGCCCGCCTCACCCAATTCCAGAATCGGATTCGATACGAGCTTCTCCCAAACGACGCCATCGTGTGATCGCGCGACTCCCAGTCTTTGCCGTCGCGCGCGATCCATGCCCAGGTAATAAAGGTAAAGCTCGCCGCCGCGCTCGATCACGTACGGGTCGGCCACGCCGCGCTCATCCCAACTGCCGCGCGGTCCGGTTTTCAGGACGATCCGCGTCTTCTTCCAATCGTCCGAAGTGGCCAGCGCGATTTCCACCGGCGATCCCGTCTGATACCAGTAGTAAACCTTGCCGTCCACCACCAGAGCCGACCCGTTGCCGGCATCCGGCGAAACAAGTTTGCCTTTCTTGGTCCAGTGGATCCCGTCGGCAGAGGTTGCCAAACCCGTGCTCCACGTCGCGCCGTCGTAACCCGAATAGAGATTCCAATATTCGCCGCGATATTTCACCACAGATGGGTTCAGCACGTCGCCCGAATCCCAATCGCCGCGCGATAGAACCGGCTCCGGCGAGGCCTCCCAGCGAAATGGCGCCTGCGGTCCGGCGGCATCCGGCGCAGGGAGTGTGAACGCAGCGTATTTGCCGCAGCCGCAGCACAGCGCCGCCAGCGGAATCATGGTCCAACGCATCACACCGGTACCCGGATCTGCAAGCTTGATCCCTGCCCCGGCTTCGATTCGAGCAGCAGCTCTCCGCCCAGCATCCGCACCCGCCGCTTGATGCTTACCGGGCCCAGCCGCAACAGCTCCAACTCGTCCAGGTTGAAGGATCCGCTGAAGGGAAATCCGCCGCCGTTGTCCTCGGCGGAAATTTCAATTCTTTGGTCGCGCTTATCGATGGAGACGGCCAGCCGGGACGCGCCCGAATGCTTCTGGATATTGTTCAGCGTCTCGCGGACGATCTGTAGCAGTTCCAGCGATAGCTCCACTTCGCCCGGATCGCTGAAATCGCCCGCCGTGAAGGTGGCCGAAATGCCGGTGTCGCGTTGGAACTGCTCTACCATTCGGCTCAGAGACGCGCTTAAGGTCACTCCTTCTTCGGCGGGCCGCATGCTACGGACGAAGCTCCTCAGTTCGCTTACTTGCGATTTGCAGAGATCCTGCAACTGGCGCAGTTCATCCGTAGCCGCGTCGACGTCGCGCGTCAGGAGTTTCTTGATGATCTCGAGGCGCATCTGGAAGCTGATGAAGCTCTGCAGCGGCCCGTCGTGAAAATCGTGCGCCATGCGTTCCCGTTCGGCCTCGCGGGCCCCTTGCGCCTGGCTGCGGATGATCACGTTGCTGCGGAGGGTCGCGGACATTCTGCCGTCGAGGTATCTTTTATACAGCCCCAGTGCCGTCGATGTGGACGCCATGCCGAGCACGGTCCACACCAGCGACATCTCCTCGGGAGGCGTGAACAGCAGCGAATCGAGCAGTGCCACAAAGCCCACCATCGCCACGCGCGAGACCTCCTGCAGCATCACCGTGGAAGCAAACAGATAGCCCGCGTCGAGAGACGACAGCCAACCCGCCGGCGTCGGCCCCGTCCACCCTCCCGGCGCAAGATAAGTCCAGAAGCCGAAGAATGCCGTGTCGATCACCAGTCCCAGGTTGGTTCGCCAGGTGGATTCGATGCCAAGTTCGAACATCGCGCCCGCGGCGTAAACCGCATAGGCGGCGAGAAGCGCGAAAATCCACGTGAGATGCCAGCCCAAGGCGTGGCCGTAGCCACCGATGCACGCCACGGCAATCGCCACGCGCGTAATGCGGAGGGCGAACCGCCCCCGGTATGGAACCATAACAAATCGCGCCTCAGGGTGCTGGGAGGCCACGTCAAGGTTTACTATAACTTACCCCGGGCCCATCCACCTCACCCCTTGGCAAACCCAAAAATCAGCCTGACGGCCTGGAACGCCCAGTACAGGAACATTGCCGACGACGCGGACGTGATTCCTGTGGTCAGGACTAACACGAGCAGAGCACTCACTTATCCATGGTGACCGGTGAATTGAGGGCGGACAATCGGTGGCTTTGCTTAGTTTGCCGGCGGGATCCTACGGCTCGATATACACCCGAACGCGGTTACTCGCCTGACCCAGGGCCTCAATATACAGTTCTGCCGGGCCATAGTTGACGATCTTGGGAACTTCGATCTCCACCAGATAGTAGCCGACGTAGGGCGCCAATACGGCTTTCGTCACCTCCACCGGCTGGCGGTCGAGATAAGCGGTGACCGCGGCGGACACCTTGGGCGGATTCTCCACCGGGCCGGCGATCCCCGTCGGCCAATCCGGGGTTACGCGGCCGAGGCCGGTGGCCAGGATCTGGATGCGCCCGCGCGAATGTGCCGGCGTCATGGCGTCCAGCATCATGCCGGTTTCCGAATCGAGCAGCATCGGCGATCCATCGCGAGCCACAAAAATGGCCGGCGAGGCGGCTTCCAGCGCCACCGGGGGAAGCGTGCGTGAGCCATCGGGCGAGGATACCGCCAGGGAAACGCTCGATCCTCTTGCCTCGAAAGGAATCTGGATCTGCGTTTCGTTGTCGGTGGACGCCAGCACGGCGGCGGGAGTGGAACCTGCTTGCGCGGAGGCGACTTTGGCGCCGGCGACACTCACCAGCGATCCCGGAGCCGCCGCCCGCGCCACGAAGTCGGCCGAGCTGACCACGCGCGGATCGCGGAACCGGTGCGGCGCAAGCGTCGCGTAAACTCCATAGCCGTCCAATGCCGCCCACAACTGATTGGCCCCCGCGTCCAGCATTACGTCGGCGGCGGGAATTTCCGGGAGTCCGCTCAAATGCGTCCAGGAGACGTTGCCGCCCAGCGTCGCCAGATCGGCGGTAGCGTAATAAACTCCCTGATCTGTGGCGACGTAAACGGCGCCGCTGGCCCGGTCGGCGGTGACGCCGCGCACGGCGGCATTGGGGAGATTTCCTGTCATGTCGTCCCACACCGAGCCGCCGTTAATCGTGCGAAGGACATGCGGCGAGGCGGCCGTGGTAGCGCCCAGCACGGCGATCGCGATGCGCGGATCGGCCGGATCGGCCCAAAAGCGCTCCACCGCGCCTCCGCCGGAAACAGGGAACGGGGGAAGATATGTCTGGCCCCGATTGGCTGAGGCGATCAACTGTCCATCGGCCGAGCCGAGGTACACCATATCACCCTTTAGCGTCACCGCCGTGACTTTTACGCCGCGCAGCGCAGTCAGGGCTTGCCGCAGGCGCGTCTCGCGGATATAAGAGGAGTTATCAGCGGGAATCCAGGCCAGCTTCTGCCCCGGCTGCCATTCGATGACGCTCGAATCGAGAAGGCCGAGGCGCGTTCCCTGCTCGCCCGCCGGAAGGCTCAGCAAACGGGCCGAAGGAAGATTCGGCAGGCCCTGGTTCAACCCGCTCCAGGATTTCCCGCCATCGACGGTGCGAAACACCCCCGAGGCCGTCGCCACCACTGCTTCATCTTCGTTCGCCGGCGAAACCGCCAGGTCCCAAAGCCCGTCCCCGATGATCGACGAAGTGCGGAAGGCCGTTAAATTGTCCCAGCTTGCGCCGTTGTTGTCCGATTTATAGACGAATCGCCCAAAGGCATAAAAACGGGGGGAATTGGCGCGGGCAGTGCGAGTGACAGCCCCGGGCTCCGGGATCGTCACCGCGCCCGAACGGCTCACCGGAGCCGCCAGCGCCGCCGTGCCTGGCTGCCAGGTCTCGAAATCCGATGTGGTAAACACGTTTCCCGACGCTGTCCGGACCAGTAGTTGGCTGCCGTCGGACGAGTACCAGACTCGCTCCACCGGCCCGGTCGCGAGCCCCGCCAGGGATCTATCGATCAGTTCGTTGCCGATTTTGGTCCACGTGAGCGCGCCCGGAGTCGATTGGGCGAAAAGACCCAACCCCGCCAGAAGCGTAGTGAATGCGACACGGACTGTGGCCGTTTTACTCATCCCAACCCGACCATTGTACCCTGTATCATCGGCAGATCCTCTCGGAAACTACTGATTCCAGTGTAGAGAACGGTAAAAATTTCTCTTAGGCTGCATACTTGCTTGCAATTTTAGTGTTAGACTGATCTTTCGCCAAAGGCTCCGGCGCAGGAGCCCAGGGGATGCGTGTATTTATGCTCGCGCGGAGACGTGCATTTACGGCCAAATTGTCGCTGCTAATGGCGGCCGCGGCCTCCGTGTGTCTGGCACAATTTCCCGCGCCCTCCGATTCCGGCCAGTACGCCGCTAAGGTTCTGACGCTTACCGGACAGGTCTCGGTGATGAAAGATTTCGTGCCGATCGCGTTGATGGAGGGCAGCCCCGTAGCCGTTCAGCAGATGATCGTCACCGGGCCCGACGGCCACGCCACCTTTCAGGTGTCCGACGGCAGCACCTTTGAGGTGTTTCCAAACTCACATCTGGTGTTCCGGAAAAACGCCTGGAACGTGAAGGATTTGATCGATCTTCTGGTGGGACGCATCCGCGTGCACATTGAGCATTTGGGCAGCCTGCCCAATCCCAATCGCGTGCTGACGCCCACGGCGGTAATCTCGGTGCGTGGCACCACGTTTGACGTCACCGTAAACGACGACGACGAAACGACCATTGTCGAGGTGGAGGACGGGCTGGTGGAAGTGCGCCACGCGCTGCTGCCTTCCGACGGTCCCACCATGGTGCATCCCGGCGAAACGCTACGCGTCTATAAATCCCAGCCTCTGGCGCAGAATGTCATCGACCGGGGAACGATTATGCGGTATCTGTTCCGAGCCGTGCGCGATGCCGCTAACATCGCTTCGATTCGGTCCATGCACGGAGCGGCGGGCGGCGTCGGAAGCGCGGCGGGCGGCGGTACCGGTGTCGGCGATACGGGCAAGGGACAAGCGCCACCACCTCCGCCTCCTCCACCACCACCACCTCCTTCGGCTCCCGGCCACTTCCTGGGCGGCCCTGACGACGATCCGGCGCCTCCGGTCGCCGCGCGTCCCCAGCATCACCCCGTCCGTCACGCGCTCCACGTGACCGCGATGTGGATGTTGCACCAGTTCTACTGGCAGCAGTGAGTCTTCCCCAATAACTTGCTCGACAGCCAACGTGAGAAACTGAAAGTGGCGCACATGAAGTTTCTCTTCTCCTCGCTGCTTGTTGCCTGGCCGGTATTCGGGCAAACCGCGCCCGCCGCGGGCGTCGCGACGCCCTGGGATACGGCCCCGATGATCGCCTCGCTTTCCGCTCAGGCGGGGAGGCTCAAACCGATTCTCGACCAGTTGACCCCAAAGGAATGGGTGGCCAAGGGCGCTCCGGACGCCTATATCGCCCAGTGGAAGGGCGCCGAGGACGAACTCGGCTATCTGAGCGATTCGGCCAAGGCGCTGGAGAAGCAGCCCGAAAGATTGACCCTGGCGCTCGATACTTATTTTCGGCTCCAATCTCTGGAACTGCGGCTGAACTCCCTGGTGGAGGGCGTGAGAAATTACCAGAACCCGGCGGTGGGCGACCTGCTGGTGGGCGTAGCGGCGGAAAACTCTGCCAATCGCGACAAACTGCGCCAGTACATTACGGATCTGGCCGCAGCCAAGGAACAGGAGTTCGAAGTCGCCGATAAGGAAGCGCAGCGCTGCCGAGGCGTGCTGACCAAACAGTCAACACCCAAGCCCGCCGCCGCGCCCAAGAAAAAGACGACCCAACCATGACCGAGACACAGACTACATTCGAATGCAGCATCTGCGGCGAGCCATCGACCTGCATCTGCGTTTACTGCACTAAAGACGCCTGCTCCAATCACTGCTGCGAAAAATGCGGCCGCTGCAGCGATTGCTGCCAATGCGAGTTCCGGAGGCAGCAGGATTAGAACCCGATCGATGAGGCGTATCCAGGTTCACGGCCATCGCGGCGCGCGCGCCGTGATGCCGGAAAATACCCTCGCCGGATTCGAGTATGCCATCGCCCTCGGTGTGGACGCCATCGAGATGGACGTGCATGCGCGCGATGGAGTGGTGTTGGTGAAACACGATCCGCCCGAACCGGACGAGAATCTCCCCACGCTCGACCAGGTGCTGTCACTCGCCCGGCTGGGCGATTTTCTGTTCAATATCGAAGCGAAGGTCCAGGAGGGCACGCCGGAAAATCTTGCCGAAATGGTTCTTGACCGGATTCGCGAACATGGCCTGGAATCGCGCGTGATCTTTCAGTCGTTCGATTTTGCGATTCTGCATCGCATGAGAAAGCTTGCGCCGCGGATCACGCAAGCCGCGCTGTGGGAAGGCGCGCCGCGCGGTTTCGTGGGGATTGCCCGCGAGGCGGGTACGGAGATCATCGCGCCGGAATTTGTGCTGGTGACCGAACCGGAAGTTCGCGCCGCCCACCAGTCTGGCTCAAGGGTGATTCCGTGGACGGCCAATACTGGGGGCGACTGGGAGCGGCTGATCGCGGCGGGCGTCGACGGGATCATTACGGACAATCCCGCGGGCCTGATCCAGTACCTGCGGGCCCACACTTGAGAGAAGCTGTTTTTCCTTTTCCGCAGGCTGATGCGCCACCAAGTCTAAACTGCGGCTCGGATTCCGCCGATATAAAAATGAAATGCGCATCCGGACTATGCTCGCCGCAGCAGTCGGAGCCGCCGTGCTGATCGCATGGCTCGGGGCGGTTTTGATCGCCCGCTCCCGAAGAAGTGTGGAGAAGTGCCCGAAGTGCCGGTCCAATCGCGTGCGGCCCTCATGGCCCACCGTTTTCGATCATCTCCTGGGGGTCGCGCATGTTTGCGCGTTCCGCTGCGAGGCCTGCCTGCAGCGCTTTTACGCGCGGCGGTCGCTGTGGACCGGACGTTCGCACCTGCTCAACCGGCCATGATGCCTCCGAATTTTCGCCATAGGTAGTAAACCGGCAAGCCAGTCAGCATCAGCCCCAATCCAGCCAACGCCGGCCCCGGCCGGGTGATCAGCATATTCCCCAAAAACCCGATCGCGACGGCGAGGAAAATGGCCGGTGTCGCAGGATAACCCCACATCCTGTAAGGACGCGGCAGATCCGGCCGCGTGTGGCGCAGCACGATCACGCCCCCAATCATGAAGACGTACAGCCCCCAGATGGCGAACATTGCGTAATCCACCAGCGTTTCGTAGGAGCCGGTGACGATCAGTACGGCCGACCAGACTCCTTGCGCCAGGACCGCGAACCCCGGTGTCCGGTAACGCGGATGCACCTCGCCGAAACGGCGGAAAAACAGCCCGTCCTGGGCCTGCGCGAAGAAGATGCGAGGGCTGGTGAGGAAGCAGCCGTTGAGCGTTCCGATGATTGACAACAGGATCACGACCGTCACCAGCGTTCCTCCCGCCGGACCGAAGATCCGCTCCGCCGCATCCGCCCCGACGCGCTCGCTGGCGGCGATCTCTGAAACCGAAAGCACCCGCAGATAGGCCACGTTGGCCAGGACATAGATCGCGATGACGGCCGCCGTTCCGATCGCCAGGGCGCGGAAAATATTGCGGTCAGGATCGCGGATTTCGCCCGCCACGAAGGTCATCTGCACCCATCCGTCATAGGCTAGCAGGCACGCGATCAAGGCGACGCCATAGCTGCTGAGAGACGGGCCGTGCACGGCCGGGGCCGCGGCGGCGTGGGGATGTCCCAGCAGGAACGCCCCGCCGATGATCACCAGAATCCCGGCCACCTTGGCCGAGGTGAAGCATTTCTGCACCAGCGCGCCGAGGGAAACGCCGCGATAGTTGATGAAGGTAAACAGCGCCAGCGCGCCCAGGCTCACCAGCTTGGAGGCCGCCGGCGTGAAGGCGTGGAAATAGGAAATGTACATGGTGAAAATCACCGCCAGCCACGCCGCTTGAGCCGATCTCGCCACCAGGAAATTGGTCCAGCCGCACAGGAATCCCCCCAGCGGCCCGTAGGCTTCGCGCAGAAACACATACTGGCCGCCGGTGGACGGCATCGCCGCCCCCAGTTCCGCGCAGCCCAGCGCGCCGAAAAACGAAACGACGCCCGCGAAGACCCACAGACCGGCGATTGGCGCGGCCGCGCCAAGGCTCCTGGCGATCAGGTTCGGAACGAGAAAAATCCCGCCGCCGATAATCATGCCCATCACAATGGAGAGGGCGTCGGTGAAGCCGAGCGTGCGCGGGAGGGCGGTTTTCAAGTGGGTACCAGTGCTCGATTGTAAACTAAAAGATTGCGCCCCTTTCAGCCGTTTTTCAAGAATCGCCACTTGTCCACCATCGCAGGGAATTTTTGGAAGCGTCCCGACGTCGAGGCGCGCTGGCCGGTGGAGGCAGTGTTTTACCGCACCGAGCCCGATGTTCAGGTTCTGGTGCATGCCCAGCGTCCCGACGGTCCGGCGCGCGGCGAAATTATTTTCGTTCACGGCCTGGAAGGATCCAGCGCCGCCGGCTACGCGCGCAGCATGGCCTTCGCGGCCCTTGAGGCAGGCTACGCCACGCATCGCTTCAACATGCGGAGCTGCGGCGGCACGGAGCATCTGGCGCTTTCGAACTATCATTCCGGCCAGACCGGCGATGTGCGTTTCGTGTTGGGCGAATTGCGCAAGAAGACCGCTCTTCCTATTTACCTGGTGGGATTTTCGCTCGGCGGTAACGTGGTGCTGAAGCTCACCGGCGAGTTGGGCCGGGAGGCGCGCGGCCTGATCGCGGCAACCTGCGCCGTGTCCACGCCCATCGACTTGAAAGCCTGCGCCACGAACCTGGGCAAGCCTGAAAATTTCATCTACGAGCGCCGCTTCCTGGACCGCCTGTGCGAACGGATCCGCCTGCGTCACAAACAAGCGCCGGAAATGTACAAGATCGAGCCCCTTAAAAAGGTCCGCACGATTTTCGATTTCGACGATTTCTACACCGGTCCTTTGTTTGGTTTCGGCAATGCCGCGACGTATTACGCGACGCAGTCCTCGAAAAATTTCCTCGGTAATATTCGCATCCCGACGCTCGTCATACAGGCAAAGGACGACCCGATGATTCCGTTCGAGGTTTACGATCACCCGGCGTTTCGCGAGAATCCGCATCTGACGCTGGTCGCGGTGGAGCACGGAGGGCACCTGGGCTTCATCGCGCGCGGAAAACCGCGGTTCTGGCTGGACGCAGTGGTGACGGACTGGCTGGAGCAGATGCAGTCGAC
>JBBIVT010000009.1:53750-61661 GCA_037439565.1 Acidobacteriota bacterium
GCATCCTCCATGGGTTCGGACGGGTTCCGCGCCGTGCGTATGGCCTTCGTCGGCCCGCGCAACCCCAAGGTGTTTCTGAAGATGCTGCAGCGAAATCCGCAGTTGACCAAGGAAGAATACGACTTCGTTAAGGCCAACGTGCATCTTTCGCGCGAGGTGGGCATCACAGCCAACCGCACCGTGAAGGTCACCTACGGCACAGATCTTCTCGATAGCGTCGTCCTCACCGGCTTGACCTCCAACGGGGCGGCCATGACCAATTCCCAGATCGACACCGGGCGCTACCTCACCGACATGGAGGATCAGCGGCACATGAACGTGGTGTGCCTTGGCGCGGATATCAAGGAGCGCTACTTTTCCGGCATCGATCCGTCCGGCAAAACCATTTACATCGACGGCATTCCGTTTGAGGTGATCGGCACGGCGAAGCCCAAGGGCAGCGTGTTCGGCCAATCCCAGGACAACTACGTGACCATCCCCATCGGCACGTATTTCAAGATTTACGGCTCGCGCACCGGCCTCAGCTATATTTTCCAGGCGCAAAATCGAGGCATGCTGGAGCAGGCGCAGGACGAAGTGCGGATGCTGATGCGCTCCTACCGTCACTTGCGGCCGCAGGAAGAAGATACGTTCGGCATGGTGAGCTCGGATACGCTCGTCGGGTTATGGGACCAGCTGACGGGCACCCTGGCCGCCGCGGCGGTGGGCATCGTCAGCGTGTTTATGGTGGTGGGCGGCGTGGTGATCATGAACATCATGCTGGCCGTGGTGAGCGAGCGGACGCGCGAAATTGGCGTCCGCAAGAGCGTCGGCGCGCGGCGGCAGGATATTCTCAACCAGTTCCTGGTGGAATCTTCGATGCTGTCCGGCCTGGGCGGGTTGATCGGCGTCACTATCGCCTGGACCGTCGCGGTGATTGTGCGCAACTTTACTCCGGTGCCCATGGACGTGCCGATCAACGCCGTGGTGATCGGCGTGACGCTTTCGGCCGCGGTGGGCCTGTTTTTCGGAATTTATCCGGCGCGGCGCGCCTCGCGCCTGGACCCGATTGTGGCGCTGAGGTCGGAGAATTAGATGAAGCTGCTGCTTTCGGTGATCGGCCTCGCGCTCTCCACGCTGCGGGAAAACAAGGTCCGCTCGTTTCTAACGGTGCTCGGCGTGATTATCGGCGTCGGGACCATTGTCGGCGTCGGTTCGATTCTGGCTGGCCTCGACGGGGCGGTCACCGGGCTGATCCGCAGCCTCGGTTCCAACACCGCAATCGTGTTCAAGATGCGCATGGGCCCCAGCGCCACGGGCCGCACCACGGAGGAATTGCAGCGCAAGCCGCTGACTTACGAAAACGCGCAGGCCATTGCCAGCCGCTGCCCGGACGTCGATCATGTGAGTCCCTACCTGCTGCCGCCGAACGTCATTCGCGGCACCATTGACCGCGCCCGCTATAAAGGCAACGATTACGCCGGGCTGCAGTTAGCCGGCAGCGACGACCAGTACGCCATGACGAATAACGTGGAGATGCTGGCCGGGCGGTTTTTTACCGAGACCGAAAATGAGCACCGCATGCCGGTGACCGTGATCGGCGAGGACCTGTACCGCGCGCTGTTCGGCCTGGAAAACGCCGTCGGCAAGAGCATCGAGCTGGACGGCCACGAAGTGGAGGTCATCGGCGTGATGAAGCGCCCCGCGGCTTCCATTCCCGGCCAGGACGATAATCGCGCCGTTTTGCCGTACTTCACCATGCATAAAATGTTCCCGACGGCCGAGGAGAACCTCCTCTTTGTTCTGGCCAAGCCGGGGAGACTTGCCGCGGCGGTGGATGAGCTGAGCGTGGTGCTGCGGCAGGAGCGGCGTGTGCCGCTCGACAAGCCCGACAATTTTTCCGTCTCCACGGCGGATCAGATGGTGGAGGATTTCCGCGCGCTGACGGCGGTCACGGCGCTGGTGATGGTGGTGCTCAGTTCCATCGGGCTGCTGGTCGGCGGCATCGGCGTGATGAACATTATGCTGGTGTCGGTCACCGAACGGACGCGCGAAATCGGCGTGCGCAAGGCCATTGGCGCGCGCCGCCGCGACATCGTCATGCAGTTTCTCACCGAAGCCGTGGTGCTGACGTTCCTCGGCGGCATGATCGGCATGGCCTCCGGATACCTGATCTCCTTTGCCAGCCGCCTGGCCTTCCCCACACTGCCGTCGAGCGTCCCCATGTGGGCGGCGGGATTGGGACTGGTGGTCTCCATCGGTATCGGCCTGTTCTTCGGCATCTGGCCCGCCAGCAAGGCGGCGCGCCTGGATCCGGTGGACGCGCTGCGCTACGAATAAAGCGCCGGTGTATCTGACCGGCCGCACTCCCGAGCCGGGTGATAACCCCGGGCGCGAGCCTGGGGAGAAATGTAAAATTCAGAGCATCTGTCTCTTTTTCACCAGCCTCCTAAGACTTTCGTCAGGAGTCGCTAAGGATAGCGTAAACAGTAGTCTCTTTACGCTATCCTTATGCTTTGCTTACGGCCTGTATTCTACTCTTGGGCTGTATGAAAACGATCGCGCTTCTTGCGTCTGTGCTGGCCGCGCCGTTTGCGGCCCAGGCGCAGGGCAATTCCACGGGCGAGTTTTTTGGACGCCTCGCCCAGGCGTATTACGATGACTGGCATCCCGGTCCGGACGGCGAAGCGCCAAAATATCGCGGGTCTCCGCCGCCGGAATCGAACCCTCCCTATCCATTCGCGATGTGGCCCATCGGAGGCACGCCCTGGATCGGCTATAACAACGCCACATCTTATCCGCTGACGACCGCCCTGCAAAAAGGTCCGCACGGCGAATGGTGGAAGAAAGCCAACATCCAGATTTACGGCTGGGCGAATGCCGGATTCAACTTCAGCACCAGTACGGAATCGGTGGGCGGAAAATACGCCAATGCACCCGCCGGCTACATGCAGATTCCGAATTCTTTTCAGCTCGACCAGTTGACGCTGTACATCGAGCGCACGCCGGACACCGTCCAGACGGATCATTTCGACTGGGGTTTCCGGCTGACCAACCTTTATGGACTCGACTACCGGTTCACCACCGCGCAGGGCTATTTCAGCCAGCAGCTCTTGCACAACAAAACCGATGGAACCCTGGGCAACCAGTATGGCTACGATCCGGTGATGTTCTATGTCGACCTCTATTTCCCGCACGTGGCCGAAGGCATGGTCGTTCGCCTGGGCCGCTATATCTCGCTGCCCGATATCGAGGCGCAACTCGCGCCCAACAATTACACCTACACGCACTCGTTGACCTACACCTACGATTGCTATACGCAGACCGGTGCCATGGCGACCATAAAGTTCAGCGACCATTTCACGTTTCAAGCCGGCGTCTCGCCGGGCTGCGAAACCGCGGCGTGGAAGCCCAGCGCGCAGTGGACCGGAACGTTCTGCGAGCAGTTCCAATGGCGCCAGGCCAACGATAGCCTCTACTTCTGCCAGAACTCGGTGAACAAAGGCCAGTACGGATATAACAACCTCGACGCGTATTACATCACCTGGTATCACAAGATCAACGAAAAATGGCACACCGCGACCGAATCCTGGTATCAGTACCAAAGCAAAACGCCGAACATCTTCAATCCGGCGGCGGCCAGCCTGCTGATCATGAACGCCAACGGCGCATGGTGCAAGACCGAGCAGCAGCTCACCTGCTTCGCGCCGGAATGGACGGTGCTGAACTACACCAACCGCCAGCTCAACAAAAAGAACGTCATCAGCTTCCGCAACGAATTCTTCGACGATCTGCGCGGGCAGAGGACCGGTATCAAGGGACGCTACGTCGAGTATGGGATCTCCTGGAATCACTGGATCGGCAGCACCATCGTGCTGCGCCCGGAGCTGCGCTGGGAGCACAATTTCGACAATCCGGCCTACGATGGCGGCAACCGGCACAGCCAGTTCATGTTCGCCAGCGACGTCATCTGGTTCTTCTGAACCTGTCCCGCGCGCTTGCCCCCGGGCTACACCGGCAGGAGGACTTCAATCATCAGCCCGGGCGACGCGTTGAAAGCGCGCAGCCGTCCCTTGTGTAGCTCCACCGCGCGGCGGGCGATGGACAGCCCCAGGCCGACCCCGCCGCTTTGGCGGTTGCGGTCCTGCTCGACGCGGTAGAACGAGTTGCCAAGCTGCGGAAGCGCTTCTTCGGGAACCCCGGGGCCGTAATCGCGGACGCGAACCAGGGCGCAGCATTCGGCTTCCTCCAGGGAAATCTCGATCTTCGACCCGGCCGGAGCGTAGCGGATGGCATTGCGCATCACGTTTTCGATGGCGCGGCGCAGCAGTTCAGGATCGCCACGAACGGTCACCGCCGGCAGGGAGGCTAAAGCCAGCTTGCAGCCCTTCGCTTCCGCCTCGATGGAGCAATCCCCGGCCAGGGTTTGCACCAGTTCGTCCAGCCGGAGAGGCTCCAGTTTCAGCCGCGACGGTTCCCCTTCGATGCGGGTGACCTCCAGCATCTCGCGGATGAGCTGGTTCAGCCGGTCCGCTTCCCTTTGAATGCGGTCGAGGGAAAGAGAGCCGGATTCACTGGTGCGCGCCAGTTCCACCGCCACGCTCAGGCGCGCCAGGGGACTGCGCAGTTCATGGGAAATATCGAACATCAGGCGGCGCTCCGCGGCCAGCAGCGTTTGAATGTGATCGGCCATGCGGTTGAACGACGCTGCCAGATCGCCCAGTTCGTCGTGCCGCGATTCCGGTGCGCGAGCGGACAGCTCGCCCCGGCCGAAGCGTTCCATCGCGGACCGCAAATCCCGCAGCGGCGCGGTGAGTGAGATCGCCAGCGCGTAGCAAAACAGCACGACGAGCGCCAGCACCAGCAGGTGCGCCGGCTGTAGGAACCAGAAATACCAGTTGGGGCGAATCAGGATCAGGGCGAAGCGCCCGTCGGCGGATTTGCGTCCGAAGGCGTGGGAGCGCAGCGAAAACGGCGAGTGCAGGAACGCCTCGGCGTCGGGCAGCAGGCGGGCGTACGATTCTCCGGTGAGGAGGTCGATTCCCTTGCCGTCGGTGAGCATGGCTTGCGAGGCGCCGCTGACCTCCCGGAAGCGCCGCAGAGTTTCGCGCAACTGCTGCGGGCCGCCCGTCAGCCATGCCTCGCGGGCCTCGGTGAGTTCCAGGTTCAGCAGCATGGAGAATGGCGCTTGGCGCGACGAATAGGCGTCGTAGGTGATGGCGGTGAGGAAAATCAGTGCGCCGAGCGTCGCGATGAACGCCGCCAGGAACCAGACCAGGATTTTCGTGAACAGGGATCGCAACACGCGCAGCGGCTCCTAGTCGCCGGGCCGGCAGAATTGGTACCCTACGCCGCGCACGGTCTTGATGAAGACCCGGTCCACCTCCAGCTTCCGCCGAAGATGGCTGACGTGCATATCGACGGAGCGGTCGAACGGCGTCGCCTTGCGGTTGTACATGCTCTCCATCAGCGAATCGCGGGAAACCACCCGCCCTGCCGACCGCATGAGAAGCTCCAGAATATCGAACTCCAGCGTGGTGATCTCCACGGCCTGTCCCTCGCGAGTCACTTCACGGGAGCCGGGGTCGATGGTTACGCCATTAATCTCCAGGCGGCCTTTGCCGGTCGTTTGCGCGCGCCGCAGAATGGCGCGGATGCGCGCCAGAAGTTCGCGCGGGTTGAAGGGTTTGGGAAGATAATCGTCTGCGCCCAGTTCCAATCCCACGATGCGGTCCACATCCTCGCCGCGGGCGGTCAGCATCAGAACGGGAACCTTGCTCCGGGCGCGCAGGCGGCGAAGCAGCGCGAATCCGTCGAGAGTGGGCAGCATCAGATCCAGGATGACGAGCGCGTAGTTACCGTCAAGCGCCAGCTCGAGTCCGCGCGCGCCGTTATACTCGCAGGCGACGGAAAATTCCTCGCGGCCCAGAAATTCCGAAAGAAGGGCGCACAACTCCGTATCGTCGTCGATGATTAGGAGCGGAGTCATTGCGTCTTCTATATTAACCGCTTTATTTGTTCGATTTTGTACTAATGCGGAGTCAGAATGGCGTCCAAATCGGCGCGCGCAAAAAAGCGGTTGTGTGAAAAGACGCCGTTCACCCTCCGCGCGTTACGAATATCCTCCAGGGGATTCGCGTCCAGCAACACCATGTCCGCCAGTTTTCCGGCTTCGATGGCGCCGAGATCTTTCGACTCGAAGAAACGGGCAGGGGCGAGCGTGGCCGCCTCCAGCGCCTCGCGAGCCGTGAGGCCGGCTTCCACCAGTTGCTCCAGTTCCTCGTGCAGGGCTGCGCCGGGCATCACGTAAGGGTCGCCCGTGTCGGTGCCCGCCAGGATTTCGGCTTTGCCTCGTTTGGCGAGCGCCACCAGACGGTAAATCCTCCAGATTTGTTGCTTCAGCGACGTGGTGTCGCTGGAAATGTCCGGCCAGGTCTCGCGAATCGACGCGGGAATCGCCCGGAGCCGGGGATCGTTCATCAGGCGGGGATCGTCGAAGTGCGACATGCGCAGCCACAGCACCAGCGTTGGCGAGACGCGCGTGCCGGTGAGCGCGCAACGCTCGAAAAAAGCCAGCGCTTCCTCGTCGGTCGAGACGGATTTTGAGATCCCGAACAGATGCTCCAGCGATTTCTGGCGCGCCTCGACCGCTTCCTGCGCGGTCACGGTGGTGGGGATGTGGCCCACCAGGCGCAGATCCCAATGGCGCGCGAGTTCGGCCAGCGCGAAATAGGCGTCCCGGGGCAGACTCGAAAGAACCTTGATGAAGTCGACGTCCATTTTATAAAGCCGGTCGAAGGCCTGCCGGGCCTCATCGGCGTTGCGCGCCACCAGCAAAGGCAGCTTCGGATCGTCCGACGGCCCGCCGTCCACCGGAGGGCCGCTGGTGACGATGCGCGGGCCCGGGGCCTTGCCGCTTTCGATGTCGGCGCGCCACGCGCTCACCTTCGCGAAATCGCTGCCCATATCCTGCACGCCTGTGACCCCATAGGCAAGGAATAGAGGCAAGTATTGCTGATGAAAAAGGTGCACGTGCATATCCCACAGGCCGGGGATCAGGAACTTCTCCTTGCCCGGCACGATGCGCGCGCCTGCTGGAACCGGCGTGGACGAAGCCGCTCCGATACGCGAGATCCTGCCGTCCTCCACCACCACGGTCATGTGCGGCCGCGTCTGTCCGGAGGCGACATCGATCACGGAGACGTCCTGAATGGCGATGGACGCCGCCGCCAGGGGCAGCGCGGCCAGAAATGCGAGAGCTCTCACCATCTCATTGTCTCAGGGCGGCGCGAGCTTTCAGGGAGTTTCTAGCTCACGTTAAACAGATGCTTCCGCCGCTCTATCCACTCCTCGCTGGTGAATAGCCTGGGACCGGTCTCGATCAGGCGGGGTAGCAGGTGGAACAGCGCCGTCCGCGTCCAGGGCTCGCCGGCCCTGGTACGGTAGCCCCGATCGTTGATCCGTTGCGCGGCGGCGGAGAGAGGACCGTCCTGCACCAGCACCTCCAGCATCAGCAACAGCACCTGGATCTCGTCGGGATTCTCCTCCAGGCGGCGGCAATCGCTGGCCACGCGGAGGCCGAACGGGATGTCTTCCCCGGGAGGAGAGGGCTGCGCTTCGCCGCGCTCCCATTCGATGGCCACCATGCGCCATCCGGCGGCTAGTTTCTCCGCGAAATACTCCGCGTTGGGAGGAGCCGCCGTAAAGTCGCGAACACGCTCCAGTCTTGGCATGCCCTTTCACGGAGCATGCGGCGAGCCAGCGTAACCTGCGTGGATGCAACATCGTGCCTCGCCGGAAGTGTCCGCTGTTGGGATGGCGCGGCCGCTGGCGCTCATGACACCATAGGGACAGGATGAAAAAGCTTTGGTTGGTCCTGGCCGTGGCGGCGTTCGCGCAGCCGGCCGATATTTCAGGAGAGCGAATCCGCGC
>JBBIVT010000010.1:0-29015 GCA_037439565.1 Acidobacteriota bacterium
GGCACGCGCGCCGGGCTCAGCGGCGCGACCGGCACGATGTTGTCGTAGCCGATCATTCGGCCGACCTCTTCCAGCAGATCTTCCTTGATGGACACGTCCTTGGTCGCGCGCCAGCTCGGGACGGTTACGTTGAACGAATCATCAACAGAAAATTGAATCGATTCGAGAATACGCCGGACTTCCGGTGCGGGCACCTCGCGGCCGAGTTTTCGATTCAGCCAGGCAAGATCGAGAGCGATGGGCTTCGGCGGCGGCGGAGGCTGATACGCGTCGGCGAGCCCGCCCACCAAACGGATTCCCGGCGACACTTCTTTCAGCAATTCCAAAGCCCGCGCGAGGCCGCGGACCGTGTTCACCGGGTCCTGCGACTTCTCGAATCGCATGGACGCGTCGGTGCGGAGGCGCAGTTTGGACGATGTTTTGCGAATGCTCGATGCGTTGAAGCAGGCGCTCTCTAAAACAATACGCGTGGTGGAGGCGGAAATGGCGCTGTCCGCGCCGCCGATCACTCCGGCCAGCGCGACCGCGCCGTTGGGGTCCGAGATGACCAGACTCGAGGAATCGAGCGTGTAGGTCTCGCCGTTCAGCGCGGCCATGGTTTCGCCATCGCGCGCGCGGCGGACGATGATCTGGCCTCCATGAAGCTTGTCGGCGTCGAAGGCGTGCATCGGCTGCGCCAGCTCCGCCATGACGAAGTTGGTGACGTCAACAATGTTGGAAATCGGGTTCAGGCCGATGGCTTCCAGGCGATATTGCAGCCACAGAGGCGAGGGCTGAATGGTCACATTTTCGAATACCAACGCGGAATAACGCGGGCAGAGCGCATAATCCTCGATCGTCACATCGATCTTCGGATCGAGCGTCAGCGTTTTCTTCACCGGATCGACGAGCTTTTTGCCCGTAATCGCCGCGACCTCGCGAGCCATGCCGAAATGGCCCCACAGGTCGGGGCGATGGGTGAGGGATTTGTTGTCGACTTCGATAATCCAGTCGGGCTGCAGATCAAACTTGCCCGATAATTCAATAATTCCGGAGTGATCGCGGCTGATTCCGAGCTCGGCGGCACTGCACAGCATGCCGTCGCTTTCCACTCCTTCGATCGTTTTCTTGCCCAGAGGCGCGTATACCGTCTTCAATCCCGGCTTGCAGTTCGGAGCGCCGCAAACCACGGTCTTCTGGCCGTATTTCGCGGTTTCGACGACGGCTTTCACGTTCTTGCCGATAGGCTCGACCGACACTACACTTGCTTCGCAGGCATTTTCAAGCAATGCGCCGGCTTCCTCCACGCCCTCGCACTCGGCCGTCCGCAGAGTGATCAGGCGCATCAGGTCCTTGGGCGGCTCGTTCAAGCCGTCCACAAGTTCGCGTAGCCAGGAATACGAAAATTTCATCTGTTTTTAGAATTGATGCAGAAAGCGGAGGTCGCCGCCGTTGAGCAGCCGTATGTCGTCGATCTGGTAGCGCATCATAGCCAGCCGCGTCAGGCCGAGGCCGAAGGCGAAGCCTCCCCATTGTTCGGGATCGGCGCCGCCGGCGCGCAGCACTGCGGGATGAACGAGGCCACAGGGGCACAGCTCCACCCAGCCGGAATGCTTGCAGACCGGGCAGCCGGAGCCTCCGCAGATTAGGCATTGGACGTCCAGCTCGAAGCCCGGTTCGACGAAGGGGAAAAAACCGGGGCGGAGGCGCACAGTCACGTCGCGGCGGAAAATCGCGCTCAGGAAAGTCTTCATGAAGTAGATCAGGTGCGCGACGCTCACGTCGCGGTCTACCATCATGCCTTCCAATTGATAGAACGTGTGCTCGTGCGAAGGGTCCACTTCTTCGTTGCGGAAGACGCGGCCGGGCGCGATCATCTTGAGCGGCGGCCCGAACTTTTCCAGCGCCCGAATCTGCACCGGCGACGTATGCGTCCGCAGCAAGCGGCCGTCTTTTAGCCAGAACGTATCCTGCATGTCGCGCGCAGGATGGTCGGCCGGGATGTTCAGCGCGTCAAAGTTATAGTGCTCGGTTTCGACCTCGGGTCCATCGGCCACGGCGAAGCCGAGCGAGGCAAACAGCTCCTCCAATTCACGTTGAATCTGCGTGACCGGATGAAGGCTCCCCGGGCGGATGCCGGGCGCGGGCGTCGTGAGGTCGAGCCATTCGGATTCCAGGCGCTGGTTGAGTGCGCCGGCTTCGAGGGCTGCTTTGCGGGCGTCGATCTTCGATTCCAGATCCTGCTTGGCGGCGTTCAGGGCCTTGCCTTGCGGGCCTCTTTGATCGGGCGGGAGCTTGCCCAGTTCCTTACTCAACTCCGCAAGCTTGCCCTTGCGGCCAAGGGCTTCAATTCGGACCGCTTCCACCGCTTCTAACGTCGTCGCGGCGGTGAGTTGTTCCAGTGCGTGAGCGTGGAGGGATTGGATTTTTGCGTCTAGCAAAGGATCGCTCCCTGCGGCCGGCCGGTCGACATTCCCGAGGTTAGCCCCAAGCTTACGCATGAGGCTGTCAGAATCGGCTGCGCAATAAGGCGCGGCATTAGAGCTTTGCTCCGTTCGCTTCCAGATAATCCACCATCGCCTGATGGCCTTTGGTCAGGGCGAGATCCAGCGGCATCTGATTATTTGTGGCGCGCGCGAGGACATCCGCGCCGGCTTCCACCAGCATCTTGGCCATTTCCACGTCGCCATTTTGCGCGGCGGCGTGCAAAGGTGCCCATCCTCCGTGCTGGCGGGCGTTCACCGGAGCGCCGTGTTCGATCAGCAACTTCACCATCTCCGCGTGGCGCCCGGCAGCCGCGGCGTGAAGGGGCATATTCTCCATGGCATTGGTGGAGCGCGCAGTCACGATCGCGCCGTTGTTCAGCAGCAGCCGCGCAGCGTCCGTTTTTCCGAAAAAGGCGGCCAGGTGCAGCGGCGTCCAGCCGTCGGAAGACAGCAGCCCCACCAGGGATCGATTGGCGGCCAGCAGCGACTCCAGCTTTTCGGTATCGCCCAGGATGGCGGCGGCAAACAGGTCGAGCAAAGGGTCGGCCGCAACCAGTTCCCGGACCCGGGCCAGATCCCCGGCGCGGACGGCTTCGAAAAGTTCCTTCATTTGGGTAAAAAAACCGCCTCGGACTTGGCGACTTCCCATGCGAGGTGATTGATATAGAATAACAGCGCGGCGGGCGAATACGAGCCCTGGAACTTGTTCCACGCCTCCTGCTGCCAGCCGTCTTTTAAGAAGCCCGATACATCCGCGTCCTTCTGAAAAAAGCCCTCTTCGTGGGGCACGCCGAGGTGATCGAGCACGGCCTTAATCAGTTCCAGATGAGAGACCAGAATGGCCTGCGCCAGGTCCGTGGCGTAATCCTCATCCTTTTCGCTGAGGCGCTCATACAGCCGGGGTGCCGCCTTGCGCAGCGTCTCCGAGCTCAGCTTGTGAAGATGCAGCCTTGTTTTCACGCGATCGAAAAGCTGGTAGGTACGTAGCCGTCCCATGGAAACCGAGCGCATCAGTTGAAGAAAGGTGTCCTCGCCCAGACCGAGGAAGATATCGGAAAGCTGCATTGTCCTTCATTGTAACGTGTGGTGGCGGCAGGGTTTGGTGCCTGCGCGACGATTGTTCGATAGAGCGCCGGGCTCTTTTGCCGACGCAGGGGTGTCGCGGAGTCCGCTTCCGCGGTGGTCGTGGTAGAGGTCGATCCCGTTTAGGGTTGGCGCCCAAAGTGGAAGCTGAAGGCGACGGATGCGTAGGAGGGAATGTAGACGCCGACCACTTGTTCAAAGGCCAGCACCTCGGTAGTCTGTCCGGTATAACCTTTGGCGAGTTGGAAATGGACGCCGACTTCGAGTTTTTCGTCGTCGAAACGTCGCGACAGCGCGCCGCGAAACTCGCACACGGGGACGCTGACGAAGCCATCTCCCAGGGGGTTCTGGCCTATTCGCTCGAATTCGGCCCGGGCATGGAGATGGAGCGGGAGGCGGTCGAGTGTTCCGAGAAAATCGAGAATCATGCGGGGAGCCTCGGGAACGGGGAGGCCGGTGGAAAGATCACGGGCATCGGCCTGCGAGAACGATCCCTGCAGCATCGCGCCGCGGAAGTAATGCCGGGCGGAGAGAGTGATATAGCGATTGCGGCTGGGACCCTCGTTGAATTGCAGTCCCGTATCCGGATCGATTTTGGCGAGCGACTGTTCCTGTGTCACGCGCGCCACAGTAACGCGGAGATCGGTGCCGAGAACCGTCCGGCTCACGACGATCTGGTGCGCATGGGCGCGGCTGACTGGGGTGCCTGCTGCGGTTCCCGTCCCAATGCGCGGGTCGTTGGTGAAGAATGCGTGGCCGAAGCTGAAGGCCACCGTGGGCAGCCACAGCCGTGCGGGCGGGAGCAGAGCCACGGTCGCTTTGGGGGAATTCACGCCTACCCAGCGATGGAACGAGTTGGACGGGATGAGTAAATCGACGTTATCGACGTCGATCTGGTCGCGGCGCCAGCCGAGATTGTAGTGCAGCCAGGAAGCCAGGTTCCCGTCCACGGCGACAAAGGGAGTCAGAAAATTGAGCGTGATATCGTTGGCGGTCACCTTCTGGAAGGGGCCATAAATGGCGGGGTTCGTGGAGTCGTAGCGATCGAGATCCAGACGCCGGGGGGCCTCGCGGAAGTAGTCCAGGCCTGTCATTACGGAGATGCGCCTGTTGAATTTGTGGGTGTAAGTGGTGTTCGCGCCAGATTCGGTGCGAAATTCGCTTTGGCGGATGAGTCCGGCGCCAAAGTTGGAAAAGAGCGAAAGGTTGTAGGTGCGGAAGAAGCCAGAGAACTGAAGCTGGCTGGTGGGGGTAAGGGTCCAGATGTCATTGAACGCGATTTCGGCCGTGTGGGTCTGGTCCTGTTGGCGCGGGTCGATGGTGTCGTGAAGGTTGGGGACGCCGATTGGCACGAGGCCGGGAATCTTCGAAGTCCCGTAGTATCCGATGCCCAGGACGCTGAGCTTATGAGACGGTCCCAATTGAAACGTGCGGAGGGTATTCAATTTATATTGCTGGCGGTGTTCCAGGCGGTCGAGAAATCCGTTGCCGTAGGAGGCCTCGATGGCAACCCAATCCCAGCCGAGGGCGAGGTCAATGTCGCGCTGATCGCCAGTGAGGGTAGCGAAGGGCTGGAACTTGGAGCGCAGGCCGTAGGTCGTGGCGAGGTCGACCGAATGATCGCCTTCGCGGACATTGAAGGCTCCGCCGTCGGTCTGGACGCTTTCAATGACTGCGGGGATCATGATGTTTGGGTCGGCATAGCCGTTGCCGTGGGCGTTGGCGCTGAGGTTGTTGGGGAGGAGATAGCCGCCGAGCAGGATGAATTGGGCGATGGGTTCGCCATGGTCGCCGGCGACGCCGGGGGAGAAGTATTGGGGTGCCTTAATGCCGCCAGAGGCCGTCTCAATGGGAAGGCCGGGGATAGAGACAGGCGCACCGGGGCGGCCCGGGTTGGCGTCAACCAGATCCTGGCGGACCAGGATGCGCTGGGAAGGGTCGGGATTCTCGATCGTATTGCTGTTGCCGTCGGCAAACACGGTGACGGAGTCGTTGTGCCGGGAGGCAATGGCGAGGAGAATTCCAGCGAACGATCGTGCTACGAATATCATTATCGTGATACCAAGAGTAGTACAATTTTCTGCCGAGTGCTACGTAAATCCCGGATGGATTGGATTTGGGCCGGTGCTAAACTGTTATCAGGATGAGTTCGCTTTCGCCGAGACTTCAAGTCAGGGTTCAGCAGAAGCAAATCCTCACGCCCGGGCTGGTCCAGATGGTCAGCCTGCTCCAACTGAACCGGCTGGAGCTAAAAGAGATGATTTCGGCCGAGGTGGCGCAGAACCCGGTTCTCGAAGAGTCCCAGGACGGCACCGAGGAATTGAGCCCGGACGAGTTGCGCCCGCTGTTGGAAGCCGAGCGCGTTTCTGACCCAGCGGATCTGACCATATTAGAAAACACGTCGATGGCGGCCGACTTTGAGCCAGCCGAATCGGACCGGGCGGATTTCGAAGCGGCGAACATGGGCAATCCGGAGCCGGCGACGGCCGAGCCCTCCCAGGAGCCAGCATTTGACGCGGCACCAGCGCCAGACGCTGAGGCCAAAGCCGCCGATCCGTTCGAGGAAATCGACTTTGGGAGCTACTTCGACGATTATCTGGACCCCGGCTACAAGAGTCCAGCGGCGGAAAACGTCGAAAAGCCGTCCTTTGAAACCTTCCTCTCGTCTCCCATCACGCTGACGGACCATCTGCGGTCCCAACTGGCGTTGGTCTCCCTCACCGATCCTGTCCGCAATGCCGCTGAGAGCATCGTGGGTAATCTGAACGAAAACGGCTATCTGACGATCACGCCGGAAGAAATCGCCACCCAGGAGGGCCACAATCTGGAGGACGTGGCCGAGGCGCTGCGCGTGGTGCAGACCCTGGATCCAGCCGGGGTGGGATGCAGCGACGTTCGGGAGTGCCTGCTGCTGCAGATCGAAAGCCGCAACGGCAAAGGCGGCGTGGCGTGGAACATCGTTCATGACCACCTTAAGCTGGTGGAAACGAGGCAGTTGAAGGAACTGGCCAGGGTGCTGCACCGTCCGATTGAGCATATCCAGATCGCGGTGGACGTGATCCGTCACCTGGATCCGAGACCAGGGTTGCGGTATTCCGGCCCCGGGGCCCGCGTGGTGGAGCCGGACGTCTATATCTCCAAAGACGGGGACGATTACCTGATCACGCTGAATGACGACGATATTCCGCAGTTGCGGCTGAGTTCGCAGTACCGAAAGATGCTGGACCGCAACGAGGAGCCGAACAAGGACGTCCGTAATTATGTAAAGGAACGCTACGCGTCGGCGATCCAGTTGATGAAGAACATCGAGCAGCGGAAGCAGACGATCCTGAAGGTCTGCCAGAGCGTTGTGCGGCGCCAGATGGAATTTCTGGAGCACGGCATCGACCATCTGAAGCCGATGATGATCAAGGAAATCGCCGAAGAGATTGGTGTACACCCTTCGACGGTGAGCCGCGCGGTTTCAAGCAAATACGCGCACACGCCGCAGGGCGTATTTGAATTGCGCTATTTCTTTTCCGAGGCGGTGCAGGGACCCAGCGGAGGCGTGCTGCCGCTACTGATCCTCAAGCGCCGTGTGAAGAAAATGATAGAAGAGGAGGACACCGCCCATCCGCTTACCGACGAACAAATCACGGAGCGTCTGCAATCGGAAGGCATCCAGGTAACCCGCCGTACCGTCGCGAAGTATCGCGAGGACATGCGCATCCCCTCGACGCATCAGAGGCGCGTGCGCAGTTAGCTCGCCTTTTCAAGAAGTAGAACCTCACGGAGGTTTTTCCAATGAACGTCAGTTATAAGGGCATTAAGAAGGAATTGTCGTCCCAGCAGAAGGAAAAGCTGGATGCGAAGTTCGCGAAAATTTCGAAGTTGGTGGAGAAGCGTGGCGAAAAGGAGGCCCACGTGGTGGTGACCTCCGAGAACCACCTTCATAAAGCCGAGATTACGATGCGGTTTTACGGGCAGCCCCTGGTGGGCATCGCCTCCGACGTGGACCTGTTCACGGCGCTGAGCAAGGCGCTGGACAAGCTGGACAAACAAGCGTCGAAAAACTGCGCAAAATATCGCGAAAAAAACCGCCGGGCGGGAAATGGGTCGAAGCCCGAGGCAGGCGAAAGTGAACTGGTGGGAGTGGTTGCCACGAGCGAAGACAAGAAAATCGCCCAAAAGGTGTATCGCGTGGATCACCGCCAGGAGCGCAAGCCCATGACGATTGACGAAGCGGTGCTCGAAATGGACAAAACCCGCGACTATGTCGCGTTTCGCGACGAACGCGACCGGGTCTCCGTACTGGTACGAAGGCGGGATGGACATTTCGACCTCATCGAGTCATAAACTCGAAAGATGGCAAAATCGAGAGTAGTTGCCCCGCGCGCCGCGGCCGAAGCCGTCATCATCACCGGCCTGAGCGGGTCCGGCAAGGGCACGGCGCTCCGGGCGTTCGAGGATCTGGGATACTACTCCGTCGACAACCTGCCCATCGACCTGCTGCCGAAGTTCGCGGAGTTGATGAAGGGCGCCTCCAACGTGAAGCGGGCGGCGCTGGTCATCGACATCCGCGAAGGCACGGCGCTGGAGCGCTTTCCGGCCCTGTTCAAAAAAATCCGCCGGATGATCCCGACACGGCTGATGTTTCTGGAAGCCGACGATCCCGCGCTGCTCCGCCGGTTCAGTGAAACGCGGCGGCCTCATCCGCTGGGCACCGGGCAGAGCGTGACGGCGAGCATCGGTAATGAGCGCAAACGCCTGGCGTCGATCCGCGCGCTGGCCGATCCGATCCTGAATACAACCAGGTTCAACGTGCACGAGCTTCGGGAGACCATCCACCGGCTCTTTCATGGGCAGAAGGATTCCACCGGGATTTTGGTGCACGTGGCCAGCTTTGGATACCGGCACGGCGTGCCGGGCGATAGCGACCTGGTGTTCGACGTGCGCTTTTTGCCTAACCCGAACTATATCCCGTCTTTCAAGCGGTTGACTGGAAAGAATGCGAGCGTGGCGCGGTATATCCGCTCCTTCCCGCAGACCACCGAGTTCATCACCCGCATCACGGACCTTCTGGTGTATCTGCTGCCGCACTACATCGCGGAGGGCAAAAGCTACCTGACAATCTCATTCGGATGCACCGGCGGACACCACCGCAGCGTGATGATCGCCAGCGAAATACACAAACGTCTGGGGGCGGCGGGATACCGCGTCAAGGAAACGCATCGGGATGTGAAGAAGTAACCTGGGCGTTTTTGCGCTGTCGAAGCTGACGGCACTGCTCCCACATCGGGGTCCTGCCGTACCGTTGAACTGGCGTGGGTGAAACCGCCTATCCCGCCGCGGACCTGGTGCGCGGCGCAAAATGGCGCAGCGTCTGTTCCACGCCATCGGCGTACAGCGCTGCCAGTTTTGGATCCGAGCCGCGAATGGCCTCGAGGTCGCGGGCAACGGACAACCGCAGCCAGCCAGCTGCCGCCGGGCTCCACGCCTTGGGGCCGGCTTTCACGTAAGACCGCAGAGCCCTCCCACCCAGCGCGTTCGCCAGCCGTGTAGCTTCCACTCTGGAAAATCCTGCGTGGCGGAGGCTCTCCACCGAAGATGCGATCCACGGCAGCAAGAGATGCGACGCGAGGTGCGTTCCGGCAAGGTACAGCGCCTTCGAAGCTGCCCGAAGCTCAATCAAGCGGCGCTTTTCTGCGGCAATCTGGCGGCGGAGGACGCGCATGGCGTCGGGGTCGCCTTCGGCCACGAACAGTTTTTCATGGGATTCTTCCACGCAGTTGAGCGTGGCTACGCGAGCGCCGGCGGCCAGCAAAGGGCTGGGCCAGAAGCTGTCCCGCGTGGATCCGCAGAGCACCACAGTCTTACCGGTGAGAGGGGTAGCCGCCGCCAAATCGTGGAACACGCAATCCAGTGCCGCTTCCGGCACGGCGATCCACAGGAGGCCGCATCCGGCCAGGTCCGCATATTCCGTCACGGCGTCACCGGCCCGCAGGGAGTTTGCAATACGCCGCGCCACACGGAACGACGACGCTTTTACGGGTCCGATTCGCCCGAGCAACACGGGCATTCTGGAAAGGAACGAACGGGTGACACCGCCGGCCCCGATTAACCCCATAGGGAGTTCGGGTTTCATAGGTTCGCTGCTGTATCGCTCAAAACCGCCTTGGCGCGAAGCTCCTTAATGCGATCACGGAACAGAGCCGCCTGCTTGAAATCGAATTTTCTGGCCGATTCCCGCATCCGCTCCTCCAAATCCGCTAAATACTGCTCCATTTTTTCCGGAGGAATCGCGCCGGTCTCTTCATCAGATTCCAGCGGCACGGTAACGTAATCTCCCTCGGCCACCGCCACCATCGTCATATCGATCGGCTTGATGATCGATTGCGGGGTAATGCCGTTGGCCTCATTGTAAGCCGATTGAATAGCGCGCCGGCGAAGGGTCTCGCCGATGGCACGCTTCATCGAATCCGTCATCACGTCGGCGAAAAGAATCGCCCGGCCGTTCAAGTGGCGCGCGGCGCGGCCCATGGTCTGGATGAGGGATCCGGACGAGCGCAAAAAACCTTCCTTATCGGCGTCCAGAATCGCCACCAGGGAAACTTCCGGCAGATCGAGCCCCTCGCGCAGCAGGTTGACGCCGATCAGCACGTCGTACGTGCCGCGCCGCAAATCGCGCAGAATCTTGATGCGGTCCAGGGTCGAAACTTCCGAGTGCAGATACGCACATTTAACGCCGGCTTCCGTATAATGCTCGGCCAGATCCTCGGACATGCGCTTCGTGAGCGTGGTGACCAGCACGCGCTCATTGTTTTCCGCGCGGCGCCGGATCTCATTGAGCAGATTGTCCACCTGGCCGCGGATCGGCCTCACTTCCACTTCCGGGTCGATCAAGCCCGTTGGCCGGATGATCTGCTCGATCACCGCGCCTGAGGTTTTCGTCAGCTCGTACGGTCCGGGCGTCGCGGAAACGTACACCGCCTGATGGACGCGATTCTCGAACTCCTCAAACGTCAGCGGGCGGTTGTCAAGCGCGCTCGGCAGGCGGAATCCGTATTTGACGAGATTCTCCTTGCGCGACCGGTCGCCGTGATACATCCCCTGAAGCTGCGGAATGGTCTGGTGGCTCTCGTCGAGGAACATCAACGCGTCGTGCGGCAGGTAATCGAGCAAAGTCGGCGGAGCCTGGCCCGGCAGCCGCCCCGAAAAATGGCGCGAATAATTCTCGATGCCGTGGCAGTAGCCGATCTGCTTGATCATCTCCAGATCGAACATGGTGCGCTGCCAGAGGCGCTGCGCCTCAATTCGTTTGCCTTCCTTGTCGAGCTCGCCCTTCCACCAATGCAGCTCGTTCTCAATGCTACGGAGCGCGTCATCGCGCGTTTCCGGCCGCATGACGTAGTGAGATTTCGGATAGACGGGCAGCCGCAGGTAGGTCTGCTTCACCTGCCCCGTGAGCGGATCGATCTGCTCCAGAGATTCGATTTCGTCGCCCCACAGGCTGATCCGGTACGCGTTGTCGTCGTAAGTGGGGTATACCTCGATCACATCGCCGCGCACGCGGAAGGTGCCCCGCTTAAAATCAAAATCGTCGCGTTCGTAGAGAATAGTCACCAGCTTGGAGACGATCTCCTCGCGCGAAATGGTCTGCCCTTTTTCGAGCATCAGCAGCATCCCGTAATACGCCTCGGGTGAGCCGAGGCCGTAGATACAACTGACGCTGGCCACAATGATGCAATCGCGGCGCTCAAACAGGCTGCGGGTGGCGGCCAGGCGCATCTTATCCAGCTCCTGGTTGATGGTCGCCTCTTTTTCGATGTACACGTCGCCCGAGGGAATATATGCCTCGGGCTGGTAATAATCGTAGTAACTGACGAAATATTCCACCGCGTTGGATGGAAAAAACGTCTTGAATTCCTGATATAGCTGCGCGGCGAGCGTCTTATTGTGGGCAAGCACCAGGGCCGGGCGGCCCGAATGTTCGATCACCTTCGCCATGGTGAAAGTTTTGCCGGAACCGGTGACGCCGAGCAGGACCTGGTGCTGCTCACCCTGCTTCAATCCCGTCAGGAGGGATTCGATGGCGGTTTTCTGGTCGCCGCGCGGCTTATAATCGATTCCCAGGCGAAAGGCCATCCTATTATTATTATAGGATTTAGGAGCTTAGAGCACCCGCTCAAAATCGTAGCCGGCGATCTTCAATGCGTCCATCAACTCCAGGATGTGATCCGGCCCGCGCGTTTCCACGGTGATGTCGATGATTGTATCCCCCAAATTCACGCCGAAGTAGGCGCGGTCGTGGGTCACCTGAACGACGTTAGCCCGCTGCTGGGCGACGATGCCCGTCAGGCGATGCAAGCCTCCGGGGTGATCCGGCAGGTGAACGCGCAGACGCATCAGGCGGCCGTCCTTCACCAGACCGCGTTCAATGATGCGGGAGAGCAGCGTAACGTCGATATTGCCGCCGCAGATCAACACCACCACTTTCTTGCCCCGCAGCGACGTTTTCTTCGCCAGCATCGCCGCGATGCCCGCCGCGCCCGCTCCCTCGGCCAGCGTTTTTTCTTTTTCGAGCAGCCAGAGAATCGCCTTGGCGATCTCCTCTTCCTCCACCGTGACAATTTCGTCCACGTATTTTTCGAACAAAGGATAGGTCAGCTCACCCACCTGCCGCACGGCGATGCCGTCGGCAATCGTCGACGCAGCCGGCACCAGCACCGGATGATGCTCTCGCAGGGCCTGTTTCATGGAGGGCACGCGCACGGCCTCGACGCCCACCATTCGCACCTCGGGACGCTGCTCGCGAATGGCGCAGGCGATGCCGCCGAGCAGGCCGCCGCCACCTACCGGCACCACCACCGCATCCAGATCCGGCACCTGCTCCAAAAGCTCCAGGCCAATGGTCCCCTGGCCGGCGATGACGGCGTCGTCATTGAAGGCATGGAGAAATACCAGCCCTTCGGCAGCGCAGCGGCGGCGCGCCTCGTCCACGGCTTCGTCGAAGCTGTTGCCATGCAGGATCACTTCCGCGCCGTGGTTCCGCGTGGCCGTCACTTTCACCAGGGGCGTCAACACGGGCATGCAGATCTGCACGCGGATGCCTCGCTGGGACGCGTGATAGGCCACCGCCTGCGCGTGGTTCCCTGCCGACGCGGTAATGACGCCGCGGGCGCGCTCTTCGTCGGTCATCGTCAGGATGCGGTTCAGCGCGCCGCGCTCCTTGAATGAGCCGGTCCGATGGAGATTCTCCATCTTCAGGTACAGCGTATTGTCCGCGTGGCGTGATAAGGTTTCCGAGTAAGGCGCGGGCGTCAGCGCGATGCTGTCGCGGATGCGCGCGCGGGCGGCTTGAATGTCGGCAAGGGATACCATGCCTTCTCAAGGTACATCGAGCTTCGATCTGTTTGCACTGCGGTTTCACTTCGCCGCATCAGGCGTAGTGCGCTTTCCGCCAGGCGAAACCGCAAACCTGTTCCGAGGCCAGTTCGGCAAGGCACTGTGCAGGCGCAATATGGCGTTGTATGAGCGCTTCTTCGCGCCCGTTCGAACCAGCGGTGTTCCCAGCGGATTGCACGATCCTCCCCGGCCGTTCGTCTTTCGGGTGAATCATCTGGACGGCGCGGCGCTCGAACGCTTCATCGTGGGATTGAATTTGTTCGAGACGTCACAACCCGAAATCGGGGCGCTCGGCGACGCCATCGCCGAACTGGCGCGGCAGAATCTGCGCGCGGAACTCACTTCCGTGGAGGGGCAGGACATTCTGCGCCTTCCGCTCACGCCTCCGGGTCCCGCGAACCGCGTCCGGGTACATTTCCTCTCGCCCGCTGAGTTAAAACCCGCCGGCGAGCCTGATTTTGGACGCCTGTTTTCACGCGTCCGCGACCGCATCGCGACGCTGCGGACACTGTACGGCGCGGGTCCGCTGGAGATCGACTTCCGTGCCATGGGCGAACGCGCCCGAGCGGTGAAGATGACGCGCTGCGACATTCATCACCAGCGGATCCGCCGCGCGACGGGTCCGAAGCATCCTCTCGGCGGCTTCCTTGGCGAAGCCGACTACGAAGGCGATCTCACGGAGTTTATCCCCTATCTGAACATCGCCCAATACACGGGCGTCGGACGGCAGACCGTGTGGGGGAAGGGAGAAATTTCGATTGAAACATTTTGAGCGGGAATTGGTCCGGGGTTATCTGCATGAGCCGGCTCATCCTAACGGCAGCGGACTGGTGATCACGCACGGCGCGGGCAGCAATAGCGACACGGCTTTGCTCAAGGCGGTGGCCGGCGCGTTCGCCGAGGCGGGCGTCACCGTGCTGCGCTGCGATCTTCCGTTCCGACAGCAGAGGCCGAAGGGGCCTCCCTTTCCCGCGCAGGCCGGACGCGACCGGGAAGGTCTGCGCCGCGCCGTCGAGGCGATGCGCGAGATGGTTCCAGGCCGCGTCTTCCTCGGCGGCCATTCCTACGGAGGCCGGCAGGCGAGCATGCTGGCAGCGGAGGAGCCTGGATTAGCCGACGCGCTGCTACTGCTTTCCTATCCGCTGCATCCGCCGCGCAAGCCTCAGGATCTGCGGACGGGCCACTTCGGGGCGTTGAACACGCCGGCGCTGTTTGTGCACGGGACGCGCGACAGCTTCGGATCGATCGAGGAACTGCGCGCGGCGCTGGAATCGATTCCGGCGCGCACGGACCTGGCGGTGGTCGACGGCGCGGGCCATTCGCTGCTGGCGGGCGTCGCGCCCTTATGCGTAGAGCGGCTTTCGGTATTGTAGGAGATGATGCCCCACGCCAGAACGGTTCGCGCGCCACGCGGCAGCACCCTGCGATGCAAGGGTTGGGCGCAGGAAGGCGCGCTGCGCATGCTGATGAACAACCTCGATCCGGAGGTTGCGGAGCGTCCCGAGGACCTGATCGTGTACGGGGGCACGGGCCGGGCCGCCCGCGATTGGGCCTGCTTCGACGCCATCGTGCGTTCGCTGGAGTCGCTCAACAACGACGAAACCCTGCTGGTGGCTTCCGGCAAGCCGGTCGGGATTTTTCGCACGCATGAAGACGCGCCGCGCGTGCTGATCGCCAACGCCAATCTGGTGGGCCACTGGTCCAACTGGGACACCTTTCATCAACTGGAGCGCCTTGGCCTGACGATGTACGGCCAGATGACCGCCGGATCGTGGATTTATATCGGCAGCCAGGGCATCGTACAGGGGACGTTCGAGACGTTCTCCGCCGCGGCGGACCGGCACTTTGGAGGTTCGCTGCGCGGCAAGCTGGTGGTTTCGGGCGGCATGGGCGGCATGGGCGGAGCCCAGCCTCTGGCCGCCACCATGAACGGCGCGTGCTTCCTCGGCATCGACGTCGACCCGAAGCGCATTGAGAAGCGCATCGCCACCGGCTACTGCGACTGCATGACGGCCAGCCTCGAGGAGGCGCTCGCCATGCTCGGCGAAGCGCAGCGGAAAGGCGAGGCGCTGGCGGTGGGCCTGGTGGGCAACTGCGCCGACGTGATTCCGGAGCTGGCGCGGCGCGGCGCTGCGCCCGACGTGCTCACCGATCAGACCAGCGCGCACGACCCGCTGCAGGGCTATGTTCCGAACGGTATGACGCTCGCCGAGGCTCTGACGCTGCGCCACGCCGATCCGCAGGAATACGTGCGCCGCAGCGTGGCGGCGATGGCGGAGCACGTCCGCGGGATGCTCGCGCTGCAACGCCTGGGTTCGGTTACGTTCGATTACGGCAATAACATCCGTAATTTCGCTAAGCAGGCCGGCGTGGAGGACGCCTACGACATTCCCGGCTTCGTGCCTGAATACATCCGTCCCCTGTTCTGCGAAGGGAAGGGACCGTTCCGGTGGGCCGCGCTGTCGGGCGATCCGCGGGATATCGCAGCCACGGATCAGCTCGCTCTGGACCTGTTCCCAAGGAATGAGTCGCTGAAGCGATGGATCCGGCTGGCGGCGGAAAAAATCCATTTTCAGGGCCTTCCGGCGCGCATCTGCTGGCTGGGCTACGGCGAGCGCGCGGAATTCGGCGTGGCGATGAACGAGCTGATCCGCAAAGGGGCCATTGCCGCGCCGGTGGTGATCGGCCGCGATCATCTGGACGCCGGGTCGGTGGCGTCGCCGTATCGCGAGACGGAGGCCATGCGCGACGGCTCCGACGCTGTCGCCGATTGGCCTCTGCTGAACGCGATGGTGAACGTGGCGGCCGGCGCGTCCTGGGTGTCCATCCACAACGGCGGCGGGGTCGGCATCGGCTATTCGCAACACGCCGGCATGGTGGTGGTGGCCGAGGGCACCGATGCCAGCGCCCGCCGCCTGGAGCGCGTACTGACGACCGATCCCGGTACGGGCGTCATCCGCCACGTGGACGCAGGCTATTCGCGGGCAGAGGAGGTCGCTCGCGAAAAAGGCATTCGCGTGCCGATGCTTGAGCAAAACACGCCGGAATGAGCCGCTACGCCGTCGTAAATTGTTCGGAACTGGTGACGCTGGCCGGGCCCGCGCGGCCTCGCGTAGGCCGGGAGATGTGCGAGCTTGCGGTGATCCGGGATGGAGCGATGATCGTGCGCGACGGCGTCATCGAGCAAGTCGGCCCGCGCCGCGCTTTGGATCTGCCTAGCGGCGTGATCGATGCCGGCGGCAAGATCCTCATGCCCGGATTTGTCGACGCGCACACGCATCCCGTGTTCGCCGGGAACCGCGCTGACGAGTTCGAGAAGCGCGCCGCGGGAGCAACGTATCAGCAAATCGCCGCGGCCGGCGGAGGCATCCGCTCCACTGTCCGCAAAACGCGCGCGGCATCGGAAGACGAACTGTTCGCCGCCGCCTCGCGTCACGCGCAGTGGTTCTTGAAGGGCGGGACCACGGCGATCGAGGCCAAATCGGGCTACGGCTTGACACTGGATGACGAGATGAAGCTGTTGCGCGTGATTCATCGCCTGCGTCCTCTGCGCGCGATCCCGACGTTTCTGGGGGCGCACGAAATTCCCGACGAATATCGGGGCCGCCGCGAGGATTACGTCAGCCTGGTGATTCAGGAAATGCTGCCCGAAGCGCGAAAGCTCGCCGAATATTGCGACATTTTCTGTGAGCCGCATGTCTTCCCGGCCGGCGATGCGCGCCGGATCCTGACCGCAGCCAAGCAACACGGATTTAAGCTGCGCATGCACGTGGATCAACTGGAAAACTCCAGCGGCGCGGAGCTTGCGGCGGAACTCGGGGCCGTGACCGCGGATCATCTGGAGTACACGGGCGCGGACGGAATCGCGGCAATGCACAAAGCTGGCGTCCAACCGGTGCTGCTGCCCGGCTCCGTGTACGCGCTCGGTTCAAAACGTTATCCCGGCGCTCGCGCGATGATCGAAGCAGGACTGCCCGTGGTGCTCGCCACCGATTTCAATCCCGGCTCGTCGCCGACCCCTTCCATGCAAATGATTCTTTCTCTCGCTTCGACGCAAATGAAGATGACGCCCGCCGAGGCGATCACCGCCGCCACCATCAATGCTGCGTACAGCCTGCAGCGCGGCGGCGAGATCGGATCACTCGAACCTGGCAAACACGCGGATTTCGTAATCCACGATTGCGAGGACCATCGCGAACTTGGCTACTTCTTTGGAATACAATCGGCGCAGGCGGTTTACATAGGAGGAGAACGTGTTGCGTGAACGCCTGGCTCAGGTGGAGGAGCGCATCCAAAACGCCGCTCGACGCGCCGGCCGCAAGCGCGAGGAGATCACCCTGGTAGCGGTGACGAAGAAGTTTCCCGCCGAGGTGATGATCGAAGCGTACGAGCTCGGCCTGCGGGTTTTTGGCGAAAATTATGTGCAGGAATTCGAGCGCAAGCACCCAGCCGTTTCCGGCCTGAAAGATGCTGAATTTCATCTTATAGGGCACTTGCAATCGAACAAGGCCCGCATCGCCGGGGAGTTGTTCCACACCATCCAAACGGTTGATTCCGAGAAGCTCGCGCGGCGGCTGGACCAATTAAACCGGCCCCTGGAAGTCATGATCGAGGTGAAGCTCTCGCACGAGGAATCGAAAGAAGGCGCAGCTCCCGAATCGCTTCCCGGGCTGATTCCCGCGATTCGCGCCTGCCAGAATCTTCACCTCACCGGCCTGATGACCATGCCTCCCTGGTGCGACGACCCGGAGGTGACGCGGCCGTATTTCCGCCGTCTGGCCGCGCTCGCGCGGGAGCATGGCCTGCCGAAGCTCTCCATGGGAATGTCGCACGATCTGGAAGCCGCCATCGAGGAGGGCGCGACGCATATTCGGGTCGGCACAGCGTTATTCGGTCCGCGCAAGAAGGACGCGTGACCCTCGGCTATTTCGCGCCCCTGCCGCCCGCGCAAACAGGCGTCGCGGATTACGCCGACGCTCTGATGGCCGCGCTGCGCAGGCATGGCGAGGTAAAGGCCGGCGCGCCGGGCGATATCGACCTCTACCACATCGGCAACAATCAGCTTCACGGGGCGATTTACGATCGCGCTCTCGCGCATCCTGGCGTCGTTGTGCTCCACGATGCGGTTTTGCAGCACTTTTTTCTCGGCCGGCTCACCGGGCAGCAGTACATCGAAGAGTTCGTCTTCAACTACGGCGAATGGACGCGCTCGCTCGCCGGGGAACTGTGGACGCAGCGTGCGCGTTCCGCCGCCGACCCCCGTTATTTCGACTGGCCCATGCTGAAACGCATCTGCACCGGCGCGCGAGCCGTCGTCGTGCACAACCCCGCGGCGGCGGCCATGGTCCGCAAACACTCGCCCGAGGCGCGAATCACGGAAATTCCGCACTTGTTCGCAGCGCCGTCAGGCCTTCCATCGGAAGTGGACACGCTGCGATTTCGCGAGTCGCTTGGCATCGCGCCGCGGACGCTCCTGATCGGACTGTTCGGGCATCAGCGCGAATCGAAGCGCTTGCCGGTGGTGCTTCGGGCGCTCGAACGCGCATGGGCGTCGGGCGCGGGCGCAAAGCTGCTCATCGCCGGCGCCTTCGCGTCATCGGATTTGGAGCGGGCGCTCGCCGGCCGCTTGTCGGACCCGCGAATTTTTCGCGCCGGCTACCTGCCGGAGGCGGATTTCTGGCGCTACGCCGCCGCCGTCGACCTCTGCGTGAATCTGCGCTACCCCACCGCCGCGGAAACCTCCGGCATCGCCATCCGACTGATGGGCATCGGCAAGCCGGTGATATTTTCGCAAGGCGAGGAGATCGCGCGGATACCAGGAAATGCCTGCCTTCGCGTGGAGACAGGACCGGCGGAAGAAGAGCTTCTGGCGGACTATATCGGCTGGTTGGCGCGCGATTTGGAGGCTGCCCGCCACATCGGCCGCCGCGCCGCCGAGCATATCGCCGCGTATCATGCGCCCGATGAGGCCGCGCGGCTCTATTGGGAGATCCTCAGTAAATGCTGAGCGGCCTGTTGTCGGAGCCCACCCAGATCGCCGGAGATTCTAATTCCCACGGTGGCTGGCTCACGATGTGCGGACGCAGGACCAGCAGCACTTCGTTACTCGAGTGATTCACGGTGTTTGATCGCAGCAGCCGCCCGATCAGCGGAACATTCGAGAGGCCCAAAATGCCCGATACCGTCGTCCCATCCGTCGACTTCACCACCCCGGCCACCACGGCTGTTTCGTCCGCGCGCAATCTTACTTTGCCTTCATACTTGCGGCTGGAAATCGAGGGATTCCCGTTGGCATCACTCGGGCCGAGGACTTTAAATTCGGAACTGACCTCGAGGGTGATCTCGCTGTCCTCATGGACGCTCGGCGTGATCTTCATCACCAGGCCCAAATCCTCGAAATTCACACTCGGCGGCGCACTGAGTCCCGTGGCCGCTCCAGGGCCGGTGGCGTTGACGCCTCCTCCCGAATAGGTCGCCGTCACCAGCGGATACTTCTCTCCCACGTGCAGCGTTGCCGCCTGCCCATCCGCCGCCACCAGCTGCGATTTGAGAATCACCTGCGTATCGGACTTGGTAAAGGTCGCGATCACGGTGGAACTCGCAATGCCGATGCCCATGAACGTCGCGCCGCCGCCGAAGGTGAAGAGATTCGACGCGATCGACTGTACGTTTCCCAGCGCTCGGCTGAAGTCGATCAATGTTGATGCGTTCGGCAGTTGCAGGCCGTAACCCAGCGCCGAGGACTTGGTTACTTCCAAAAACTCAATCTCCACTTCCACCTGCGCACGCCCGCGTGAAAGATTCTCGAAGATCGCTCGCGCCGTTAACACTTTCGGAACCTGGTCCCGCAAATAGACCACCCGTTTTACGGGATCCAGAGAGAACTTCCGGATCTCCAGCATCTGGACCACCGCGGTAGTCATTTCCTGCGCATCCTGGACGGAAATGCGCTCCGGAATCGGAATTGCGATCGACATGGCGGGCGACATTTCCGTGCGCTTCTGCGGCGTGTCGCGGACGATCAACGCGATATGCCCGTTCACAGGAATCAGGAATGAATTGGACATCGCCTCCAAGGTCCGCATGGCTTCTTCGAAGCGCACTCCGTCGATGCGGAAGCGAAACTTGGGAGGATCCTGATACCCGCCTTCAAATACCGGCGTCAGCCCGTACTCACCCATCACCGTCTCGATAACGGTTTTCGGATCGCCGCTCACGTCGAAGTCCTTTACGTAATCCCTGGGTTTGAGGCGGGCCGGAGGACGCGCGGCCGCGCCTGCAATCTCCCCGTCGCTCATCAATTGGGCTGCGGTTGCCCCTTGGCTGGGTGATCCCGGGGCGGAGCCCATGCGAATTTCGGCAGACATCGCTGCATCCGCCTGCAGCATTGCTTTCCGCATCGCGAATTCGGGGTCCGCCGGTTTCAGCGAAGCGGCCTGGGAATAGAGCAGGAACGCATGTACCTTGTCCCCGGCCTTCTCCGCCCGTTGTCCGGCCTTATAAAGCCGGTCTGCGAAATCCTCCCCGCGACACGCCACGCTCAGCAGGCACAAAAAGGCGAATGTCTGGAGAAACCTCACAGAAAGATTGACGTTTCCGCTTGCCCATCCGTGCAGCGTAAACTTCGCCTCCGGTTCCGCCGATAACCCAGGTGGGAAGTATCGGACCCGCTACATTTATGGCAACTTTCGCTCCAGTTCGCTCCGCCTTCAGCCCCTCGATCCCTCAGGATTTCAAGGATTTGGGCATTTCCGAATCACTGGTTCTTGATTTGATGGTGCGGCGCCTCCTGCTCGAAGGCTACTCCAGCATCGCGGGCCTAGCGAAGTCGCTGCGTCTGTCGCATCGCGTTGTGGACATTGTTTTCAAGCACATGCGCTCGCAGCAACTGATCGAAGTGAAGGGCATGATCGGCAACGATTATAGCTTCACCTTGTCGGCTGCCGGCAAGCAACTGGCGAGTGAGCGATTCCAGATCTCCCAATACGCGGGCGCGTGCCCGGTTTCCCTGGCAGAATACCATCACGCCACCAAGGTGCAGGCGGCGAAAGTCCAGGTGGATCGCAAGATCCTTCGCGCTGCATTCTCGGATCTGGTGGTCACGGATCGAATGTTGGACCAGCTCGGCCCGGCAATCATTTCCCAAAACTCGATTTTCGTTTACGGACCTACCGGAAATGGAAAAACAAGCCTCGCCGAACGCATGCTTCGCGTCTATAAGGACGCCGTGCTGATCCCCTACGCGGTGGAGGTCGACAACCAGGTCATCAGCTTGTACGACCCGGTGGTACACCAGCCGATCGAGAACGACGAAGAAGAGGTCGACCCGCGCTGGATTCTTTGCAAGCGGCCCTGCATCGTGGTGGGCGGCGAGTTGATTCCCAGCATGCTGGAACTGCGCCTGGACGAGGCCTCCGGCATTTACGCCGCGCCTTTGCAGATGAAGGCCAACAGCGGCATTTTGATCATCGACGACTTTGGCCGTCAGTTGATGTCCCCGCGCGATCTGTTGAACCGCTGGATCGTTCCCCTGGACCGCCACGTCGATTACCTCACCCTGCGTTACGGCGTGAAGTTCCAGATTCCCTTCGAGTTGATGGTCGTTTTCTCGACCAACCTGGAGCCGGCCGACCTGGCCGACGAAGCCTTCCTCCGCCGTATTCATAACAAGATCTACGTGGAGGCGGTAGATGCCAACAGCTTCGATCAGATCTTCACTCGCGTGGTGGCATCGCGCAACATCCAAGCCGAGCCGGATAGCGCCGAATACCTCCGCAAGCTATGCCTGCGCGAAGGCCGCACCGAGTTGCGCGCCTGCTATCCGGCGGACATCTGCAACATTCTTCTTTCCATCGGCCGTTACGAAGGGCGCGGCCCCATCATGACCAAGCCGGAATTGGAACGCGCCGCATCCCTCTACTTCGCCAAGAGTTAGTTCAGTACACTGGGCGTTATGGCGTCCAGGCAGGGCACGGTTGACTTTATCGTGGATCAGATTTCCTTCGTCGGTGTCATTACCACGAGGCGAATGTTTGGCGAGTACTGCATCTATTGCGACCGCAAGGTGGTTGCCTTCGTGTGCGATGACAAGTTATTCGTGAAACCGACCACGGCGGCGCGCCAATTCGCCCCGGATATCATCGAAGGCAATCCTTACCCCGGCGCAAAACCGTACCTGCTGATCCCGGGCGAGAAGTGGGAAGACCGCGAGTGGCTCGGCGAGTTGATCCGGATTTCGGCCCGGGAGCTTCCCGCTCCGAAACCAAAATCATCTGCGCGGCGAAAGCGCGTGGCGCGTCGCGCCCCCTCGAAATAGTCTACGCGTAACTGGAAACGCTGCGCCGGTTGCGCTCCCCCCGCTCCCGCGCCGCACGCTCCTGGTAGCCGCTTCCGCGGAAAGCCTCCAACGGATTCTCCGCCAGTCCCTTCGATTTTCGCCATTCGCGGATCGCGGGGCGAACGTCTGTCGAAAATGCAGCCTTCAGGCACTCCTCGGCGTCGATCAGTTCAGCGCGGGACTGATGCGCCGCCAGCTTCTTCAGATCCACCAGCGCCGCCTTGGCGAACAGCTCCTGCGCGGCCGTTGCCGTCTGAATCATCTCCTCGATCTTCGGCTTCAGGTTGTGGCTCTGGTCAATCATGTAGGCGATGTCCGCTCGCGCGCCCGTCTCCCATTCGAACAGACGGATTTCATGGAAAATGCGGAACACCTGATACGGATCGATGGAACCCAGTGTCAGGTCGTCGTCGGCATAGCGGCGGTCGTTGAAGTGGAATCCGCCCAGCATGTTTTCCGCCAGCAGCCAGGCGACGATCTGTTCTATATTTTGCGCCTGGTAATGATGCCCCGTATCCACCAACACGCGCGCCTGGGGCCCAGCCGCCTTCGCCAGAAGCAGAGCCATCCCCCAATCGGCAATATCGGTGTGATAGAAGGCCGGCTCAAACGGTTTGTACTCCACCAACATGCGTTGATCCGGCGCGAGCCGCGCGTGCATGGCTTTCAATCCTTCTTCGAACCACCCGCGCCGCGCGCGGATGTTCGCCGTGCCTGGAAAATTCGACCCATCGGCGAACCACAGCGATAAATCCCGGCTGCCCGTGGACCGGGCGATCTCCACCGAATCGATCAGATGCTTCAACGCCTCGGCGCGAATCGACGCGTCCGGATTCCCCAGCGACCCATGCTTATAGATCTGATCCTCGAACAGGTTGGGATTGATAGACCCGGCGGCGACGCCGTATTTCGCTGCCAGCGCGCGGATGTTCGCGCACGGAAAGTCCCACTTTACATGCAGAGCGACCGTCGGGCAGCATCCCGTGAAGGCGTGGACCTGCCCGGCGTCGGCCAGTTTTTCCTCCGTGCAGGTAGCCGCGGCGTCCTGCACGAATTTTCCAAATCGAGTGCCCGTGTTGGCGAAACCCCAGCTCGGCAGCTCAATGGCAAACCGGCCCAAAGCCTGAAAAACTACATCGCTTTCCATGGCTTCCCTTGGGATTCGGCCACGGCCTGGTAGACGATATGGCCGTCGTAGGTGTTCACACCCTCGCGAATCGCGTTGGAATGATCGCAAGCGCCTTTCAATCCGCGGTTGGCCAGCTCCAGCAAATAAGGAAATGTCGCGTTGTTCAGCGCGAACGTGGAGGTATGCGGCACCGCGGCCGGCATATTCGACACGCAATAGTGCAGCACGCCATCGACGAAATAAACCGGGTCCGTATGCGTCGTCGCGTGGGAGGTTTCAAAGCACCCTCCCTGATCGATCGCCACGTCCACCATAACGGCGCCCTTCTTCATCAATGGCAGCATGTCGCGGCGGACCAGACGGGGGGCGCTCGCGCCGGGGATCAACACCGCGCCGACCACCAGGTCCGCGTGCCGCAGCGATTCGCGAATGGTGTAGACGTTCGAAGCCAGCGTGACGATCTGGCTGGAATAAATGTCGTCCAACTCGCGCAGCCGGTTCAGGTTTTTTTCAATGATGGTGACATGCGCGCCCATTCCCACGGCCATCTTCGCGGCATTGTGACCCACCACGCCTCCGCCGATGATCGCCACGTTGGCCGGAGCCACGCCCGGCACGCCGCCCAGCAGAATGCCTCGGCCTCCCATGGGCGCTTCCAGATACTGCGCGCCCACCTGCACCGCCATGCGTCCGGCAACTTCGCTCATCGGCGTAAGCAAAGGCAGCGAATTGTCCGGTTCGCGGATGGTTTCGTAAGCCACCGCGCTCACCTTGGATTTGACCAGAGCGTCAGTCAGTTCCGGCAACGGCGCAAGATGCAGATAGGTGAACAGAATCAAGCCCGGGCGGAAGTACGGATACTCCGACGGCTGAGGCTCCTTGACTTTCACCACCAGGTCGCTCGCCTTCCACAGAGCTTCGGCCGAGGGGACAATCTCCGCGCCGGCTTCGTGATAGTCTTCGTCGGTCAGGGAACTGCCCAGGCCAGCTCCTGTCTGCGCCAGCACCTTGTGCCCAGCTTCGACCAGCGCCTTTGCTCCGCTCGGGAGGAGGCCGACGCGCGCCTCGTGATCTTTAACTTCCTTGGGGACACCGATAATCATGGTATTTTTTGTTCCGATTCCGCCGCTTTTTGCGGCTGGTCTGTAACTTCGCGTTTAGGCCCAAGGCCCAGCGCAATTAAAGAAAGCGATCCGATCTTCCCGTCGTCCGGTATTTTTTGGTCGCGCTGGAAGCGTCTCAGCGCGTCGATGGAAGCGGCGCCCCAGTTGCCGTCGGCCTCGCCCGCAAAATAACCCTTGGCAGCCAGCGCCTGCTGGATTTCCTTATACCGGTCCGGAGTCGGCTGAATCTGTGCATGATGAACGACGGCAACAGGGCGTTTCGCCGCCGCGCGTTTCGCGGACGTGGCGGGAGCCGTTTTTGGCGGCGCCGTCGTGGTCTTGGCGGCGGATTTTTTCTTGACGCCGCTGGCAGCCGTTGATTTTAAGACAGTAGACTTCGCGGTCGATTTCTGCGTCTGCACTTTTGTCTGCGGAGCCGCAGCCCACGCACCGATGGCGAGGGTCGCGAACAAGGCGACTGGAAGCGGGAAGCGAATGGCCTGCAAAACACCAGTGTACACAAACCAAGGAAAAATAGGGTTAATCCGCGTATACTATCTAGAATCATGCACCGTCGCGATCTTATCAGCCCCCGCGCACTCCCTGGGCTTTTGCGCAGCGGGCGCGAAGGCGGCGCATTGAATCGCTATTCCGACCTGCTCCTCCGCGACCACGCGAGGAGCATTTACGACAACACCCAGATCGGCGATCAGGAATTGAATAGGGGTGGACGCGTCCCATCGAGCGCCGGCTGCGGACCGCATGTCTGATCCTCAACTGCGCCGCGAGCTCGGCCTGCGCGACCTGACGTTGTTCCTCATCGCGCTGATGGTCGGCCCCCGCTGGATCTCCGTCGCCGCCCATGGAGGGCCGGGAACCATCCTGTTGTGGTTCCTCGCCGCGCTGCTGTTTGCCGTGCCCCTGGCCATCGCCGTCGCGACGCTTTCGGCGAAGCATCCGGGCGCGGGTGGACTTTACTTGTGGGCGCGCAACGATTTCGGCCCGTGGCCGGGATTTCTCAATTTTTGGGTGTACTGGCTGGGCATCGCGTTCCTGATTCCCGGCGCGGCGATCTTCGCGCTCGGCATCGGTGTCTACGCGCTTGGCCCGAATTACGCCTATCTCGCCGACAATCGGCTGTATATGATGGGCGGCTCGCTTCTGCTTCTCTGGATCGCGCTCGGCACGAATATCATCGGTCTGAACATCGGCAAATGGACGGAGAACATCGGCGGCGCGATGACCTGGGTGCTGGGCGTGGTGCTGTGCGGCTCGGCGATCGCCGTGGCCTGGAGGCACGGCTCGGCCACGCCGATCACATGGAAAGCCGCCTGGCCCGTCTGGAACTGGGACACGATGAACTCCTGGGCCGCCATTGCCTTCGCCATGACTGGAATGGAAGCCGCCGGAATGATGGCAGCGGAAATTAAGAATCCGGCGCGTTCCATCCCCCGCGCGGCGTGGATCGCGTCAACCTTTGTTGCTCTGTTTTACATCCTCTCGACGATCTCCCTGCTGGTGGTGGTGACGCCGGGGAAAATCAATGAGATCAACGGGCTCGCGCAGGTGACGGCGGCGGCGGGCGCGGAAATCGGCGCTCCCTGGCTGGTATTTCTCATCGTCATCGCCGTATTGGTGAACGTGGTGGGCTCGTTTGGAGGCCTCGGGACCTCGGTTTCGCGCATGCCCTTTGCCGCTGGCGTGGATCACCTGCTGCCGGAGCCGTTCGGCAGGGTTCATCCGCGCTGGCACACGCCCCATGTCGCGATTCTTTCGCTGGGTATCGTCGCGACCGTGCTCCTGATTGCCTGCCAGGCCGGCGAGACCGTGCGTACGGCCTACCGCGTCATCGTAGACCTCACCGTGATCGTTGGGATTCTGCCCTATTTATATATGTTCGCCAGTTCCTGGAAGGCCGGGAAATGGTTCAGCGCGAGCCTCGGGTCCGCGATGAGCCTCCTCGCCATCGCCTGCTCCATCTATCCTCCGCCGGAAGTGACCAAAGTCTGGCTCTTCGAGGGGAAACTGGCCATCGGCACCGGAGCGTCCATCCTGTCGGGCTGGCTGCTGTATCGTAGAAGCAAGTCCGTTCGGAACCGTCATGCGTAAGCATGCGGGCAGAACTGGTTCTAGCCGAGCATGCTGACCTATCCCGACTCCGTGCGGTTCCTCTACGCGCTGGGCAACGAAATCAAGACCGCGAAGCTTGGATTGGACCGCATTCGCGCCGTGCTGGCCGCCCTCGGCGATCCGCAAAATTCCTTCCGCTCCGTGCACGTGGCCGGGACCAACGGAAAAGGCTCGACGTGCGCCATGATCGACGCAGGCCTGCGCGCCGCGGGCATCCGCACCGGCCTCTACACGTCGCCGCATCTCATCGAACCCACCGAGCGCATCGCCGTCGACGGCATGCCGGTGTCCAAGAAGCAGTTCGAGCAGGCATTTGACGCCGTCCATTGCGCGGCGGAGGATCTCGACCTCGATTCGCATCCGACCTATTTCGAAACCGTCACTGCCATGGGCTTCTGGCTGTTCCGCGAACTTCAGGTCGAAACCGCTGTGGTGGAGGTCGGCTTGGGCGGCCGCCTCGACGCGACCAACGTGATCCATCCGGCGCTGACCGTGATTACGCCCATCGATTACGATCATGAGGCCTATCTCGGCGGCACCATCGAAGCCATCGCGGGAGAAAAGGCGGGCATTCTGAAGCCCGGCGTGCCCGCGATCTTCGCCCGCCAGAGGCCGGAGGTGGAGGCCGTGCTCGACCGCCGCGCGGCGGAACTGCGAGTGCCCGTGGAGCGCACCTCCGAGTTTGAAATTCGCGACCTGCACCTCACCGCCCGAGGCGCCGATTTTTCAGGGCTTCATTGCCCCCTTGCCGGTGAGCATCAGGTTGAAAACGCCATCACCGCCGCGATGGCGTTGGAAACGCTCGGCGTCTCTCCCAAGGGAATCGAGCACGCCGTCTGGCCCGGCCGGCTGGAGCGGATTTCGCCCAACCCTGATATTATTCTCGACGGCGCGCACAACCCCGCCGGGGCACGCGCCCTGGCAAAATATCTAGAGCGATTTTACGCCGGCCGGAAACTCTGGATGATCTACGGCGCAATGCGAGACAAGGCCGTGGACGAGATTGCCGGAACCCTGTTCCCCCTGGCCGCGGAACTGGTGCTCACCGCGCCGCAGAACGCCCGCGCGCTGCGTCCCGAGGCCCTGCGGGAAATGGCCGGGCGAGGCCACATTGCGCCGGATATCGCCTCGGCCGTGAAACTGGTTCGCGAACAGGTCTCCGAACACGACGCGGTGGTCATCACCGGATCGCTCTTCCTGGTCGGCGAGGCGCGGGCGCTTTCGTACAATAAACCTTCATGGCCCTTTTCTGGAGCCTGGTCTTCGTAGACCCGCTCATCGTACTATCGACGGCTCTTTTTGGCACCCTCAGCGTGATCGCGTCGCTCTTCGATAAGAAGGGCAACGTGATGATGACCCTGGCCCGCGTGTGGGCCCGTTCGCTGCTGGCCTTCGCCGGCGTGCGCGTCACCGTGGAAGGCTTGGAAAAGCTGAAGCCCGGCGCCAGCTACGTCTTCGCCTCCAATCACCTCAGTTACATGGATTCGCCGGTAATTCTCAGCTACGTTCCCGCCGATTTCCGCTTCATGGCCAAGAGCGGGTTGTTCAAGATTCCTCTGCTCGGAACACATTTGGGCCAGGCCGGGCATATCCCCGTCCCACGCGAGGATCCGCGCGCCGCGGTGAGGACCATGACGCTCGCCGCCGACACCATACGCACCCGCAACATCTCCCTGCTGATCTTCCCCGAAGGCGGCCGCTCCCACGACGGCGAACTGCATCCGTTCAAGGACGGCGCGGCGTACATCGCCATCAAGGCCGGCGCCCCCATCGTGCCCATCGCGATTCGCGGCACCCGCGAAGTTCTGGCCATGCATTCGTCAACCTTCCATCGCGGCAAGGTGACGCTTCGCATCGGCGACCCCATTCCCACCGCTGGAATGACGCTCCAGGACCGCAAATCCCTCACCGAGGCCGCCCGCAGCCAGGTAGTGGTGATGCTCCACCGCTGAGGTGGTGGAATTCGGCCAGGGGATGGATACTTCATCCATCCTAGTTTCAATAAGTTAGGCTTTGGCAAGCAGCTTGCAATCTTTCCCGGCGTGAAGGAGGTCACACAATGAAAGCGAAATTGATGGCATTATTTTTGATGGTCGGAAGCACTATGTTCGCCGGTGTGAGGTTCGGATTTGGCGTTGGGTTCGGAGTCCCCATCGCGCCCGCGCGCGTGGTGGTCGCGGCACCCGGACCCGGCTATGTTTTCGTCAACGGCGCGTGGGTGCGGCCTCCCTACGCCGGAGCCTACTGGGTCGGCCCGCGCTGGTACGGCGGCCGCTACTACGCCGGGTACTGGGGCCATCCCTACCGCGGCTACGCGCGCGGATATCGCCGGTAAGGGAAAATGGGGCCGCCGAGGCCCCGCATCGGGTCCACTACGGTGCGCT
>JBBIVT010000010.1:29115-61243 GCA_037439565.1 Acidobacteriota bacterium
CGGTAAGGGAAAATGGGGCCGCCGAGGCCCCGCATCGGGTCCACTACGGTGCGCTCTAGTCTGTGCACGCGAAATGGATTGGCAACGGTGGAAGCCCGGCAAGTAGCCGCCACGCTTCCCGCCAGGCAAAGGGAGCCTCGGGAGACTCCCTGGCTCCTTCGAGGAACCCGCGGAAATGGGCGATGGCGGCGCTCCGCAGCGCTTCGGGATCGGTTGGCCTGTTTGCGCCATTGAGGTCGACGTCCGGGTAAGTGAGGACGAGCCTGGCCGCGTAAGCACGGGCCATCGTCAGATGGATGTACGGTTTCCAGCGGCTTTCGGGGAAATCCCGCAGCAGCTGTTCTCCAAAACGAATCAGCGGGCTCTGCCAGTTGTTTCGGCCATCGTCAAAAGAACACAGATTCTCCAAGCGAGTGACGCGCGCGCCCTCGGCTGCCCCTTTGAGGGACGGCTGGCCCTTGGGGGCGCCGCCAGACCAGATGAATAAAAGTCCGCGCGGGGCCAGCGAAGAGCGCGCGATCACCAGCAGGCGTGTGCGCGCCCCGGGTGGGGGGAAGTAGCCTCCCGGATCGGCCGCAAGCACAATGCGCTGGTTCGCGCGTTCCCAGACCCTGTAAGGGCTCCAATACCCTGAACCCCAGTCTCCGTCCGTTCTCTTGAACGAGGGAGGCTCCTCGGCCGTTCCAAGCGATGCGCCGAGTTCCGCGGAAACGGTTTTGGCGAGCTCACCTGCATCCGCCGGTCGATCTACTTCGTACCAAAGCGCGAGCAACCGACACTTTCGCAAAAGGCCTGTGTCCTGCTGGCCGGGCAGCGGATCGCCTGGCTCTCCTGACGGAGGATAAAAGAGCGCTCGCCGGGTGGCTTTGACGCCGCCGGGCAAAACGAACTCCGCGACGCTGGCCGTGCACCACGCCCCCTGGGATTCGTATTCATTATCGTAGCCCGCGTTCTTCAATCGTTCCTTGGGATGAAGATTGCGCCAATCCGCGAGACTGGGAGCTGCATCCAGGGCTGAGACTTCGGAAAGCACGAGCCGGCCTAAAGAGCTGGAGCCTCTCGTCTGACAAAGCGAATTTCCAGCCGCCATCAGAATCAGCACGAAGACCGCGCGCGATAGGCTCTGGAACATTCAGGGAAATCGATTCGGTAACGGCGATGCGTTCGATCAGATGCTATCAAAGTGGAACGGCGGGGGACGACGCTTTTCCCGTTAGGGCTTACCGCCCGGCTCTTTTACCTGAATCGTGCGGTCTGCCGCGATATTTTCCAGGGTCTGTTTCGTGCCCGAGGGCCACTGGATCTCCACCGATTGCGCCTTATCGTCCGCCCCCAGACCGAAGTGCACCGGCCCGTCGCTTGACGACGCGTAGCAGAAGCTGGTGGTCATATGATTGTACTGGACGCCGCTTTTGGCGGTCACCTTGACGACCGCGCCGATACCGTCGCGGTTGCTCTTGCTTCCTTCGAGCGAAACATCCAGCCAGTGCCCGGTCCCTTCGCTCCGGTTCATCCAGATCTGCGCCGGCTTCGCGAGCGCCGTGGCCACGATGTCGACGCGGCCGTCGCCGTCCAGGTCGCCGAAGGCGCAGCCGCGATTTCGCGCGATCGGCGCGGCGGAAAATCCGGCTTCTTCCGTGTACGCCTGCCATTTTCCCTTCGGTCCAGGATTCCGGAACACCGTGTTCCATTGATCCACGTCTGTGCCGGGCAGCGGACGCGACACGGCGTCGCCGCGGGTGATGAACAAGTCCTTCCAGCCGTCGTTGTCGAAGTCGTAGAAGGCGGCTCCGAAACCGGCCATGGGAAGAGTCAGGGCGCGCATGCCGGATTCGACCGTGACCTCCCGGAACTCATGGCCGTTGATGTTTTTGAGCAGGGGAAACGTCTGCTTGCTGAGGGCCACGTAGGAGATGTCTGGGTATCCGTCGTTATCGAAATCGCGAAAGTCCACGCCCATGCCGCCGATAAAGTTTCCATCCTCCGGTAACGCCACGCCCGCCGGGAAGGCCACTTCTTCGAACTTCCCTCCCAGGTTATGGAAAAGGAAGGTGTAAAAAGTGTCGTTGGCGACGAAAATATCCGGTCGGCCGTCGCGGTCGTAGTCGGCGACGCCGACTCCCATCCCCTTGCCGATGTATTTGCGGATTCCCCAGGATTCGGAGACGTCCTCAAACGTTCCGTCGCCTTTATTCAGATAAAGAGCGTCCGGTAACCCTTGGTAGGATCGGGGATTGCAATATTCTGACAAGTCCTCGTGCCAGCACTTGGGTTCGTTCTCGTAATTCCAGCGAACGTAGTTTACGACGAACAGGTCCAGCAGGCCGTCGCCGTTGACATCCACCCAGGCGGCGGTGACGCCCCAATGGGGGCCGTATTGCGGATCTGGCTTGTTAAAGCCCGCCTTTTCAGTTATATCGGAAAACGTGCCGTCGCCATTATTGCGGTACAGAGTGTTGTGGTGCACACCAGCGACGAAGATGTCAGGAAACCCGTCGTTATTGAAGTCTCCAACGGCCACGCCCATATCGAAGCCTGTTCCGGCGAGCCCCGCCTGTTTAGTAACGTCCGTAAAAACGCCGTTACCGTCGTTACGAAAGAGGCGGTTTGAAAATTTAACCTCGTCTTTTTTGAGCGTGGCTAGATTTGCGCCGTTGGTAAAGAAAATATCGGGGCGTCCGTCCTTGTTGTAATCGAAAACCGCTACGCCGCCCGCCATGGTCGCCGGAAGATGGCGGGACTCGGTCTCGGCATTCTCGAGCTGGAAGGGGACGGTCTTGAGCTCAAAAAAGATACGCGCATGCGGGGCTCCGGCGAGGGCGGCCAAGACAGCGGCAAGCGCGCCCGCCGCCATCCAACTGCTTCGCTTCATCATCTTCAGGATAAATGGAAAAGGGGCGGATTGCTCCGCCCCTTCAGGAGTCCAACGAATCTTGACCGTTAGAACATGTACCGGATCGCGAACTCAATCACGCGGCGGTTTACCGTGAATAGCGGACTGCCAGTTGTATTCACATTCTGGTTCGTCGTCGTCAACTTACCAGCCGAGTTGGTGAAGTTCAACTGAACGTCGGCGTTATTGCCGGTCGCGTTGAACTCCGGCAGCGGATGGTTCAGGAAGTTGAACGCTTCGAAGCGCAACTGGATCTTCTGCTTCTCCCTGAACTGGAAGTTCTTGTAGATGGAAAGGTCGCTATTGAACAGCGCCGGCCCCTTGATGTACGGCCAGATGATGTTGCCCACCTGTCCAGGCTGCGGAGGCGCGAAACACGTCGGGTTGAAGAACTGGCCCGACTTGAGACCCATGCGCGGATCGCAGGTGAGCACCGGGAGCAGGTTCATGGAGTTGGTGCCTAGATACGTGGTGGCGCTGGTTGCTCCGTTGGCGTTGTTGCCGAACGTGGAGTTCAGCCCGTTGGTGTTGGCTTGCAGCGGCGGACCGCTCTGCCACTGGGTAATTCCCGAGAGTTCCCACCCGTTGACCACTCCACCCAGGATGCGGTTGCTGTGGATCGGGCTGGGCAGGTTGAAGACGTATGCGGCGTTGAAGATGTGAGAGTGATCGTAGGCCAGCGGACCGTAATTGGCCCCAATGCTATACGGGTACAATACGTTGCCGGCGGAGTTTCCGTTGAAGGTTTGTCCGTCGCGTGTTCCCATCACCTTACTGAAGGTGTAATTGGTGGTGAAGGTGGCGCGGCCGGTCTGCTTCACCCAGGTGGTGATGAACGCGTTGTAGTTGGTGTAGCCACCGTGGGAGAACAACTGAATTCCCGTGTAGTTGTGATACTTGTAATAGTCGTTCGCGTTAAACGAAGAACTGAAGGGACTCACTACCGAGCCTGTGAGCGGATCGTTCTGGAAGAACGCGCCGAGCGGAATCAGGTTCTGATCGGAAAGCGCTCCGTCCAGGATCTGGTCGCGGCTGGCACTGCCCGAATACTGAACTTCCCACACCGAGCGCCACGGAGCGCGCTGCGAAATGGTGAAGTTATAGGTCATCGAGTACGGCGTCCGGGAGTCGCCCATCTGGTCGACACCATTGATCGCGCTCCCCAGGCCGGGCGCGCCGAGCGACGGAGAGAACTGGTTGAACGAATTGTATCCGATACAGCAATTCCAAGTTGTGCTTTCGCTGGCAACTCCGAGCGGCGCGCTGTAGTTGGCGCTGCTGACGTTGTTGGCGGACGCCTGATAACGGTACACGCCAAAACCACCGCGAATAACCGTCTTACCGTTTCCAAACACATCGTAGGCGACGCCCACGCGGGGTTCGAGGTTCAACGCCGGCGAAGGCACGCCCGACATCGGGATGGACTTGTTGATACCGTGCCACTGCACGCCGGTCCAGCCAGGCGCGCTGGAAGAATTATTGTAGACGGCCGGATCCCAAACGGCCAGACCAAGGCTGTTATTGGTCGGAACCCAGTTCCCGAGGTGGTCGAAGCGGAGACCCAGCGTGAGGGTCAAACGCCGCGTGACTTTCCATTGATCGTTGCCGTAGAACGCGTATTGATAGAAACGAACGTCCTGCACCGGGGAGGAACTGGCCTGATAGAAGCCGGCCAGGCGGCCGGTGGCGAAATCGGCCGCGCCATTGCTGGTAGTGTTGGCGCCGTACGTCTCAAATTCGAGAGTGCCCTGGTTGGAGTTTTGGAAATTGCTGCCAGCTTGATTGTTGCGGGAGTAGTCCCAATAAAAGCCGGCCTTGAGAGTGTGGGTTCCGGCCACCTTGGTGATGTTGTCGGACAAGCTGGGTGCCTGCGACAGTTTTCCGAAGTCTCCGCCCTGGAACTGCTGGCCGAAGGTGGGAGCAAAGTAGCCCGGGGCAGACTTGCTCCAACTGATGGTGTTGGGAATCTGGGGCGCGTAGGGGTCACTGAATAGACCGCTCATGTGGAAGCCGAGCTTTGACGGATCCACAGCCGCCGGGTTCCCCAGCGCGATGGGGTTGAGGAACGTCGCGTCGCCGAACACGACTTCGTTTGTCAGCGTGGGCGAGAAGATGTGAGTCACGTTCGCGCTATAGACGTTCGACACCTGGTTGGCCGGCATTTGCGAAGGATAGGGCAGATCGTTGCCGGTGCCCCACCAGATGTTATTCGGGTTCAGGTCGGTTTCGTCCTGACGGTTCCAGGAGAAATAGGCTTTCGTGTTCTGGCTGATGTTATAGTCACCGCGCAGGCGGAGTTCCCAACGGTTTACCGGAAGGTTCAGAAGCTGCGTGTAGTTCGCGCCGATTGGATTGGATTGCGGATTGGTGTTCGGCTGCGGGAACGTCTTATATAGGGCCAGGGAGTTCGGGTCGATCATTGTGAGCGGAATGATGCCGCCCGGGAAAGTCGTATTGTTGGTGCAGGTGCTCTGGCAGGGCACAACGGAGTTATTGGCGAATGTGCCATGGGCGAAGTTCGAACCCAGGCTGGCAAGGTATGCCGGGCTAAAATTGCCCTGCATCATCTGCTGCGTGGGGATGAAACGCTGGTTGATGCTACCCTCCGGGTGCTGGTCCATGTACTCATAGGCCGCGTAGAAGAACAGCTTGTCGTGATTCTTGTTGAAGTGGGTCCAGGGGAGGACCACCGGGCCACCAAGATCGCCGCCGGGATAGTAATATTTGTCGTCTGGCTTGGCCACTCCGTTGGCCTTGAAGTAAGAGTCGGTGGAGTTGAAGACACCGTTGCGGGCGTACAGATAACCGCCGCCGTGGAACTGGGCGGATCCGGTCTTGCCGAGGGCCTGGAACACAATCGGGCCCTTCGCATACTCCGCGCCATAGGCCGAGGTCATCAGGGAGACTTCCTGGATCTGGTTCTGATTGATGTTCGCGGTCTGCGTTCCCATGTTGCCGGGATCGAGAAGGCTGGCTCCATCGGACATCATCGTCAGGCCGCCGTAGAGCTGCGCGCCCTGCGCGGACATGGTGCCGATCGGACCCGTGTTGCTCTGCGTGACCAGGCTCGAGAACATAGACTGATTGAGGCCGGTAGCGTTGCCCATGCCGGGCATGATCTTCATTAACTCGGCGGCGTCGCGGCCCTGAATGGCTAGCTCCGTGACCATGTGCTCATTCAAGGTGTGGCTGACTGCGCCCGTATCGGTGGGCACCGTCACATCATTGCCCACGACCAGGACTTCCTGTTTCTCCGAACCGACCTGTAGGGAGATATTCGGGAGATTCAGATTGTTGCCCTGCGTCATGACGATGGTTCGTTCTTCCCAGGGCCGGAAGCCCTTCGCCGTGACCGTTACCGTGTAGCTGCCCGGCTGGACCGCTGCGAAATTGAAGAATCCTGAGTTGTTGGACACCGTGTCACGTTTGACATTTGTCGCTTCGTCGGTCAGCACCACGGCAGCCTGCGGGACCACCGCGCCGCTGGCGTCGATCACCGTTCCGGCAATGTTGCCGTTCGCATTCTGCCCAAACGCCGACAGGCTGAACAGGATGGCTGTCAGCAGCAAGACCACCGCGACACGGCTGCGGGCCGAGAGGATCGCCTTGGATCTCAGGACTTCTAACATAGTATTTTCTCCCCTAAAATTTACTTTGGAAAACCCAACCATGGCCCCAACCGAGGGCATCGGCCAGCCTGCACTCAAGCTGGCATACACATTCAAAACACTGTGTTGAAATAATATGGATAGATTAGGCAGAAAAAAAGGCTAAAGCGGTTAATATAGTGGATTCCGACTAGTTATCGGCGTTACATCTAATGTTTTCAACAACGTTACTAGTATGTTAACGACTTGCAAGCATCCGTGACAATCGGGTATACTGATCCCCGAAGTATAGAAACCACGAGGTTTACGCTGGGAGACGACAGAGGGGTCTTCGCTTCCGGCGTCATGTTTATGTCCTCCGCAGTGCGGATGCACGAGGAAAAAGCCGAGCTTGAGGCAGTGTTCGCCTCGGGTATCTTCAATCGCGCGCCGGGATTGGCGCAGATGCTGACTTATGTCTGCACCAAGTACTTCGAGGGGCAAGCGGACCAGGTAAAAGAATACAATATCGCGGTGGAGGCGTTGGGCAGGCCCGCTGATTTCGACCAGAAGCGGGACTCGATTGTCCGGGTGGAGGCTCACCGGCTGCGCAAGCGGCTCAGCGAGTACTATGAGAGGGAAGGCAGCTCCCATCGGATGCGCATCGTGCTGCCGTCGGGGCAATACGTACCCCATTTCATTGAGGTCGAGCCGCCCCCTGCGCCCGTGTCGAAGCCGAGCACGGAAATTGTGGCCGTAACGCCAGCGGTGATCGTCGAGCCGGTGATGAGCGGGAGCGCTCACCGCCCAACTCGCCCCGCGGTCCAAATGGTTCTGTTACTGGCAGTGGCGTTGGTGGCTGCCGGCGCGGTGACCTACATCGCCGTCCGGCCGTCCCTTCACTCCCCCGCAACCTCGGAGCTGCCCGCCGCAGTGATGCCGCAGGGCGAGGAGATCCGGTTGCTAGCCGGGGCGAAGGCTGCGTTCACGGATCAACTGGGGCGCCGCTGGGAGCCGGAGCGATATGTGACGGGCGGATGGGTTGTTTCGGCCCCGGGACACGTGATCGACGGAACCCGGGATTCAAGCATTTATCAAAATTCCCGCGAAGGGGATTTTCAATACGACATCCCGCTGAAGCCGGGGATCTACGAACTGCATTTGCACTTCGCGGAAACCGTCTACGGGGAACACAACCCAGGCGGCGGGGGCGAAACCAGCCGGATCTTCCGGGTAGAGGCCAATGAAAAACCACTGCTCGAATATTTCGACGTGATCTCGGACGCACACGGGGCCGGAGTCGCCGATGAACGCGTCTTTCGCGACATATCACCCGCCTCCGATGGAAAACTGCATTTGCGATTTGTGCACCGGGTGAGAGATGCGTTCATCAACGCAATCGAGATTCTGCCCGGAATTCCCGGCCGTCTGCGGCCGATTCGTATTGCGATGCGGGATCAGCCCTACCTTGATAAGCACGGCAACTTGTGGACGCCGGATCGCTACTATCGCGGCGGCCAGTTGCTCCAGCGCGCCCGCTTCGCTTCCGCCACCGAGGATCCGGAACTGTACCGCGGAGAGCGCTTCGGAAATATCACCTATGTGATTCCCGTGGCGCAAGGATCTTATTCCGTTACGATGAAGTTCTCAGAGGCCTGGTTTGGGCCGGACAAACCTGCCGGCGGAGGACTCGGGAGCCGCCGCTTCGATATCCTCGCGAACGGCCAAATGTTGGCGCACAACTTCGACGTCTATAAGGAAGCCGGCGGGACGGACCGGGCGGTGGATCGCACGTTCCGCAATTTGCAGCCGAATGCACAAGGCAAGCTGGTGATTTCCTTGGTGCCGGTGGACAACTACGCCTGTGTCAATGCGATTGAGGTGGTTCCGGAAGGCCGATAGCCGCAAGAATCTTCCTGGCAAATGTGATAGCCATTAGGAATGAACGTCCAGTTTGGCGAGGGAGTTTGCGCGAATCTGGATTCCGGCTCAAGGCGTGAGTGGCTGGAGACGAACGGGATCGGCGGCTACGCGTCCTCGACCATCTGCGGCATGAACACCCGCCGGTACCACGGTCTGCTGGTGGCCGCGGCCAAACCTCCGCTGGGCCGGATGGTGCTGCTTTCCAAGATCGAAGAAACGCTCATCGTGGCGGGAGCGCGCTACGAGCTTTCCGTAAATCGCTATCCCGGAGCGGTTCATCCCGGAGGATACGTCTATCTGAAGCAGTTCCAGCTGGATCCTTTTCCGGTCTTCGTGTATGAAGCCGGGGGCGTGAGGCTTGAAAAATGCGTCTTCCTGGCGCATGGCGAAAATACGGCGGTGATCCGCTACGCAATCGATGGGAACGCGGGTCTGGAACTGCGGCCCCTGATCGCCTTCAGGGATTATCACAGCCTGACGCACGAAAACGACACGCTCGATTCCCGGCTGAGGATCGATACGGGTCTGGCGGCGATTGCCCCGTATCACGGCCTGCCGGCGATGTTCCTGGCGCACGATTTCGAGGAAGTCAGCAGCCAAGGGGTCTGGTATCGAAATTTCGAGTACGATCGGGAACGTGAGAGAGGGCTGGATTTTCAGGAAGACTTGTTCCAGCCATGCACGTTCACCGCAAGCGGGCGCGCCCGGCTGACGGTGATCGCCTCGACGGAGCGGCGCGATGCGGCATCCGCGGATGCGCTCGAACGGGAGAGGCGGCAGAGAAGCGCGGGCGATGCAACGCTGCTCAACCGGGCCGCTGATTCGTTTTTGGTGAAGCGCGGCGAGCAGACCACGGTCATCGCCGGTTACCCCTGGTTCGGCGATTGGGGGCGCGATACGATGATCTCCCTGCCCGGATTGACGCTATCGACGGGCCGGCCCGGCGTGGCGCGAAGCATCCTGCTGGAATTCGCCGATCTAGTGCACCAGGGGATGCTGCCGAACCGGTTTCCGGACGCAGGCGAGGCGCCCGAATACAATACGGTTGACGCGACGCTGTGGTTTTTCGAATGCGCGCGGGCGTATCTGGTGCAAACCGGCGACGAGGAGCTCTTTCGGAACCGCCTTTACGGAGTATTGGAGGATATCGTCTCCTGGCACCTGCGAGGGACGCGCTACGGCATCCGCATGGACGGCGACGGCCTGTTGCATGCGGGCGAGCCGGGGGTTCAATTGACCTGGATGGACGCGAAGATCGGCGATTGGATAGTGTCGCCGCGGATCGGTAAACCGGTGGAGATTCAGGCGCTTTGGTACAACGCGCTGCGCGTGATGGAGGCCCTGTCGCCGCGGTTTGGAGGCGGCGCGGCGCAATATGCCGGCCTTGCGGACCGGGCTCGCTTGAGTTTCGCCGGCCAGTTCTGGAACGCGGAGTCCGGCTGCTTGTATGACGTGGTGAACGGCGAGCAGAAGGACGCCTCGATCCGTCCGAATCAGATTTTCGCGGTCAGCTTGTTCCACACCATGCTTCCGAAGGATTGGGCAAGGAGCGTCACGGAGGCAGTGGAAAGGCATCTTCTGACGCCGTATGGCCTGCGCACTCTTGCGCCTTCCGATCCTCAATACAGGGGACGGTACGAGGGAGATCCGCGGAGCCGCGACAGCGCCTATCATCAGGGCACGGCGTGGCCCTGGCTGATGGGGCCGTTCCTGGAGGCGTACCTCAAGGTTCACCAAGGATCGGCCGAGGCGCGGAGACAAGCGGCGGAATGGCTGAAGCCGCTGATGCGTTTCCCCGCCGAAGAAGGCGTGGGCCAGCTTCCCGAGGTGTTCGACGGCGATGCGCCGCAGCGGCCCGGCGGTTGCATCGCGCAGGCCTGGAGCGTGGCGGAGATTCTGCGGGCCAGCTTACTCGTACAGCAGCTCTGACAGGCGCCCCTCAGCCATCAACTGAACGTGCATGTCCTGCCATGCTTCGGGGGAGCCGGCGGCCACGGACATGGCCTTCTCGAAGTTGTGCGCGGCTTCCAGGAGGCCGGCGAGATACACGTAGGTCTTCGGGTCCTGCACCATTTCCCAGACGTCGCGCGAGTTTTCGAGCAGCACGCGGTCGAGCGCCGGCGGGGCATCGAAGGCGGGCCTCGGGCTCAGAGCTTCGAAGGCCTGGAAGGTCTTTTCGTCGTAATAAAGACCAAGATCCTTGTTCACGTCGTTGAGATAGAGCAGCTCCATGCCGGTCTTGGCGCCGTAGAACAGCCGCACTTTCCCCTTCCAGCCCTTGTGCACACTGTAGATATGCTTGCAGAGCGCGCGGAAGGGCGCGATGCCGGTGCCGACGCCGACCATCAGCAGATTGCAGCTCTCGTCGGTCGGAACGCGGAATGGGATGCCGTAGGGGCCGGCGATCCGGATCGTCTCGCCGGGCCTCGCGTCGCAGAGAAAGTTGGAGGCTTTGCCAGGATAGCGCTCGCCGCTAACGTCATCGATGTAGAAGCACCGTCGGACGCAGATCGAAATGGTGTTTTCTGCGGAATTCTCTCCTTCCCTCGGGCTGGCGATGGAATAAAGACGCAGATGATAGGGATTGCCAAACTCGGGAGGGCCTGGCGGGAGGACGCCGATGCTCTGGCCTTCCAGATAATGAATGCCCTCCGGCAGCTTGAGAGTCAGGTGACGCACCTCTGCTTCCGAATCGCCGGGAGTGATGCGCTCGCTGCTGACGAGCGTCGCCGGCAAAACGCGGCTAATGTCGAATTCATGCAGATTCATGGTGATGCTCCTTCCGGTTGTGACAATGGCCCTGGTTCTTGCATCCGGCGCAGCCTTCGGTCATGTGCTCCAGGACGTCGTGGTCTCCGCGACAGCCGGATTTGCGGCCGACATAGGCATTCCAGAGAAACCAGGCAGCCATAACGACGAAGATTCCGAGCGCGGCTTTGAGAAATCCGAAGATTGTTTCCATATCAGCCCCCGTTCCCCATTCCGGCGAATCCCATGAAGGCGAGCGACAAAATGCTGGCGAGCACGAGCGTCAGCGCGGTGCCTTTGGCGAGACGGGGAATGTCGCCGAGATCCGTGCGCTCCCGCACCAACGACAGAAGAATGAGCGCCGCGCAATACCCGCCGCTGGCGGCGATGGCAAAGACCGTGCTCTGAAGCAGATCATAATTTCGCGAGGTCTGGAACAAGGGCACAGCCAGCACCGCGCAGTTCGTGGTGATTAAGGGAAGATAGACGCCAAGTTCACGGAACAGCGCGGGGCTCTTCTTGCGGATGAACATCTCCGTGAGCTGCACGGTGGCGGCGATAATCACAATGTAAACGATGATTCGCAGATACTCCGCGTGGAAGCGGACCAGCAGAACGTTCGTCTCCCAGGAGAGGACGGCACTGACGATGATGACAAACATCACCGATACGCCCATGCGCCAAGCGGTGGAAAACTTCGCCGACAGGCCCAGAAAGGAGCACATGCCGAGGAACACGCAGAGCACGAAATTATTGATCAGAAACGCGTCGACAAAGATATGGGTCAACGACTCCCTCATGAAGCCACCTCCATGGCGGGCAGCGATTTCGCCGGTTGCACGGCAGCGGCGCGCTTGGCCTTGCGCTCCCGCCAGAGTGTGAACGTCAGCAGCCAGATGGCGAGAGAGATGAATCCTCCGGGCGGCAGAAGAAACAGCACCCAAGGCTCAAAATTCTTTCCGAACAGAGGGAAACCAAGGAATGTGCCCGCCCCCAGCACTTCGCGGATGGTTCCGAGGCAGGTCAGAGCGAAGGCAAAGCCGAGCCCCATGCCAAGCCCATCGAGCATCGACGGGATGACCGGCTTTTTCCCCGCGAACGCTTCGGCTCGTTCAAGAATGATACAGTTTGCGACAATCAGCGGGATGTATGCCCCGAGCGCCTTGTACACGTCGATGCTGATCGCCTTGACCAGATAGTCGACCACCGTTACCGACGTGGCGATGACGGCAATATACGTCGCAATACGAACCTGTTTCGGCACCAGCTTGCGGATCGCGGAGATCATTCCGTTTGAGCAGAACAGCACGAACGTGGTGGCGAGTCCCATGGCGAACGCGTTGCGGACGCTATTGGTGATGGCCAGCGTGGGACACATCCCCAGCACCTGCACGAATACCGGGTTCTGCTTCCATAATCCGTTGACGAACGGATTATCCATTACTTCGCTCTTGGACTCCGAGGGATGACAGGATAAGGCTTCGCTCATTTATTGGCCTCTCTTGATCCGGTCCAGGTTACGCGCGACAACCGGAGCCGCGGTCTGGATGCTACTCTGCAGCGCGCGGCCCACCGCGCGGGAGGAAATGGTCGCGCCGGAAATCGCGTCGATCTCCCAAGGGTTCTTTTTCGTGCCGTGTTTGACGGTTGCGATGGGGTGCTGTTCGCTGGCGTCCAACTCTTTGAAGTTGGCGTTGAATTCGGGGTCAGATTGGATGCGGCTGCCCAACCCTGGTGTTTCGCGCATGTCTACCACTTTGAATCCGGTGATCATCTTCCTGTCCGGGTCGTAGGCGTACATGGCGGAGATCACGTCGGCATAGCCGCGGTCGGCGGCCTCGATCACGACGCCGAGGAAACGTCCTCCGGCATCGTAGCCGGCAAATAGCCTACGGCCTTCGCCCTGGAGGCCGGATGCGATGGCGAGATCGCCCGAAGGCTCGATCTGGTAAATGATCTGTTTTTGAATGCCGGGCAGGAGTTGCGCCACCGACTCCTGCATGATGGTTTCCTGATTGTGCCGGATGCGGGCGCGGGTGTTCACGTCGGTGACCACGATCAGAAGGCCGCACAGCAGAGATACGATCGTCAGCGTGCGGATCATGGGGAAACCGCTCGATGTAGGCGCGGCCGGATTCGGATTCATAGGCCCACCTTCTTCGGCGCGCCGTAGGGCCGCGGTTGGGTAATCTTATCGATCAACGGAGACAGCGCGTTGCCCAGCAGGATGGCGTACATGACTCCTTCCGCGAGGCCTCCCAGGAAGCGGATCAGCACGGTAATCAGGCCCATCAGGATCCCGTAAATCCACATCCCCAACGGCGTGACAGGCGATGCCACCGGATCCGTGGCCATGAAGACCGCACCAAGCATCAGGCCTCCGGTGAACAGCACGAACCACGGGCTGGGGTAAAGATCGGGCCGCGCGGCGTGAAACAGGGCTCCAAAGAAAAACGCACCGGAAAGCATGGCCACTGGAATCCGCCAGTCCATCATCTTGCGCGCGACTAAGTAGGCTCCGCCGAGTAGAATCAGCAGCGCCGAGGATTCGCCGGCCGACCCGGCCCGCTGTCCCCAGAACAGCGTCCAGGGGTCGCTCGACACATGCTCGAATTTCTGCAGCATCAAGGGCGTCGCGCCGGAGAACGCGTCGATGCGCACCCTAGCGATCCATTCGGCAAGCGGCGGCGCTTTCATCAGAGGAAATGCGAGCGTGGAGGGAATCAGTCCCGTGAAGCGATGCAGCGCCAGGGCCGGCGTGTAGGACGTAATCGCGACGGGGAACGCGGCCTGCAGGAATGCCCGGCCCACCAAGGCCGGGTTGAACGCGTTGAATCCGAGTCCTCCGAACAGCATCTTGCCGGGCGCAACGGCGATGATCGAGCCCACGACCGCCATCCACAGCGGAAATCCCGGCGGCAGCACGAGGCCCAGCAGCACGCCCGTGATCACCACGCTGAAGTCGCCTACGGAGGTCGGCTTGTTGGAGATCCGGCAGATGACATGTTCCGTCAGGACGCATGCGGCGGTGGTGGTGACGATCAACGCCAGCGCGCTGATGCCGAACAACCAGACGGCGTAGGCGCAGACGGGCAGCAGCGCATACACCACGTTGCGCATGATGACGTCCACCGAATGGCCGGAGTGCAGATGCGGCGAGGTGCTGACTTCAATCACCGTGGTTTTCATGCGCGCGCCTTCGCTTTCCGGTTCGCCTGCTTGGCCACGCGGAAGTACTGTACCAGCGGGATGTGCGATGGACACACATAACTGCAGCATCCACATTCGAAGCAGTCGTTGAGATGATATTCGGCGGCCATTTCCTCATAGCGCTCCTTGCGGGCGAGCATGCCGAGCTGCGATGGATTCAAATGCATGGGGCAGATGGTGACGCAGGAGGCGCAATGGATGCAGGGATAAATCCGCTGGTTCCATTCGCGATCGGTGAGCACCAGAATCCCGGTGACGCCCTTGGTAACGGGAACGTCGAATGACCCGATGGCCGCGCCCATCATCGGGCCGCCCAGGATCACCGAAGAAGCCAGGTCCGTACATTCGGCGTGCTCAAGCACCCATCGCACAGGCGCGCCCAAGGGGACCAGATAGTTGCCCGGCTTATTCACGCCGGGGCCGGAAACGGTGACGACGCGCTCAATCAATCCCTGCCGCCGCGGAAGCAGTTCGCCGATCTGGGCGAGCGTCGCGACGTTGAACACGCCCACGCCGATATCGGAGGGCAACCCACCGGTGGGGATTTCGCGGTTCAGCAGCACCTTGATGAGCATCTTCTCCGCGCCCTGCGGATACTTGGCGGCCACCGGCACGATGGAGATGCCGGCTGCGGCGCCGTTGGCCTTGTTGAGCGCCTCCACGGCGTCCATCTTGTTATCCTCGACGCCGACGATGGCGCGGGGGGCTCCCATGGCCCGCATCACCACGCGTGCGCCGTGCAACACAGCCGCGGGATACTCCACCATCACGCGATGGTCGCTGGTGAGATACGGCTCGCACTCGCATCCGTTCACGACGATGGTGTCGATCGTCTTGCCCTCGGGAACTTTCAATTTGACGTGAGTGGGAAACGCCGCTCCGCCGAGGCCGACAACACCCGTCGCCTGGACCGCGAGGATCACCTGCTCCGGCGTCATCTGCTCAATGTCCTGAGGCGCGCCGTAGAGGACTTCCTGGCTCGCCGAAGCATACGGGCGGATGAAGATCGCCGGGGTGAGGTCGCCGCGCGCGGAGGGCGCCAGCGCGATCCGCTCCACCCGGCCCGTAGCCGGAGCGTGCATCGGCACGGAGACGAAGCCGTCGGCCTGGGCGATCGGCTCGCCGCGGACCACTTCCTGGCCCTCGCGGACGATCGGCTTCGCCGGAGCGCCGGTGTGCTGCGAAAGAGGCACCACCAGCATCGGCGGAAACGGCAGGCGGCGGATGGGCAGACGGCAAGTTTGCTCCTTGTGCTCCGGCACGTGCACGCCGCGCCAGAGCCTCTTGCCGCTGATGAGTTCGAGGACGCCCATGCTAGTTGTACTTTGCGGCGCGCTGAAGCAGCTTGGCCGCGTCCTTTTCATTCGGATTGGCGGGCGTTCCGGGATGAATCACCTGAGCCGTGCATTTTTCCGCTGCCCGGACCAGATCCTTGTAAGGGCCGCCCTTGGCGTCCTTCACGTAAGCGTGCTGATCCGCGTCGTACGCGAAAATCTTTGGGTTGATATTGATGCACTCGTTGCAGGACGTGCAGAGATTGGACTCGATCCACGGCGCGACGTAGCCGTCGGCGGCGGGAGCTTCTTCTTTCACGGCGGCAGGGGCGGACGCCGCGGCGACCGCGGGAGCGGGCCCGCTTGCAAGCGCCTTGCCCCCGGTGAGCATTTCATTGAGTCGCGAGGCCAAGGTCTGTGCGAACTCGGCGCGGATCCGGTCGGCGGTCTCCGCCGTCAGCGCGGGCCGCACCGCGGCAAGTGATTTCAGCATGCGCCAGAAATTCCGGCGATCCTCGCAGGAACGCACCAGCGGCTCGGCCGGCATCACGCGAATCAACCGGTTCTTCTGGTTCACGGCCCAGATGTAGGGATACTTCTCCTCGCGATCCTCAGGCCCGAGTTCGAGATACCCGGCAAGAGGAATCAGGTTGTCATTCCAGGCGTCTGGAGGGATGGTGCGGAACTGTTTACGAAACCGCCCTTCGCTCACTGCAAAATCGGCGAAGGTCAGCGGCGCGTCCATCTCTGCCGCGTTGCCCTTCTCGTCGACGTACTTCAGCTTGTACGTCGGCCAGTCCTGATCCATCGCCGGATTGCCCTCCAGGTCGAAGCATTCCTCAGGCAGGATTCCCTTGTCCGGGTTGTAGCGGATCAGCGGATAGGCGCGAGATTCGACGGCCAGCTTGCTCTGATGCTCGGCCAGATCGTCGGCGATGCCGTGTTCCGGCATACACGGGCTGTAGACATTGAACAGCGCCGGGCGGCGCGTGTTCAGGCCGTCGATGAAGCCTTCAATCAAATGCGTTGGATTGGAAATGCTGCTCTGCATCACATAGGTGGTGCGATGCGCCATCGCCACCAGGGCGATCTCCTTGCGAATCTCTTCCTTTCCCTGCGCGGCCTTGCCGAACTGCGCCATGTCCGAGACCTGGCCGGTGAATCCGGACGTGCACGCCTGGCCTCCCGTATTCGAATAGACCTGGGTATCGAGAATCAGCACCTTGATGGGCTTGCCCGACATCATCATGCGGGACAGGTTTTGGAAGCCGATGTCATACATCGCGCCATCGCCGCCCATGGAGACAACCGGCGGGCACAGATGGAACTCCTCGTCGGTGAAGTTTTTCCAGTTGAAGTAGGTGAAGAAGTCGGCGTTCTTATCCTTGTGATAGCCGCCGTTCAACTCTATTTCGGCCATGCGAACGGCCTTGAACCCCTCCGCCATTTTCGACATGTGGCCTTCGAAAATTCCCATCGCCAGCGACGGGGAATCCTGGAACAGGTGGTTCGCCCAGGGGAACGGATACGGATTGAAGGGATAGGTCGACGCCCACACCGACGTGCAGCCGGTGGAGTTCAACATCCCCATGTTGCTGCGCCCGCGGCGCGAAAGGCCTTCCGTGTACTGCCAGCGGAGGTGCTTCAACTTGGCGAGCAGCTGCGTGACGAAGTGCAGCCACTCAGGATCGATGGTCGCGCCGGTCCGCCGTGTGTCGAGCTGTTCAGAAAACGACGCCAGCGTCACGTCTTTGTCGTGCAACGAGGCCAGTGCCTCATCAATACGCCCCGCGTCGCTCAAATCGAGCGTGCCGGCCAGCTTCAACCGGATGTGGCGGTCGAGCTTGGTAATCAGATCGTCAATTTTTCCCACCTGCTTGGCCACGCGAGGCTGCATCAGCGCCTCGACCGTCGCAGTGAACAGATGGACGACCGTCTTTTCCCCGCAGCCGAGACAAGCGCCATCGCCGCCCACCATGCCAAGGTAGTTTTTCTTGTCAAGCAGGAGCGTGTGCAGAGCGCCGATTTTTTCGTCCAGATCCTCAATCCGGCTGAATTCCGCGCTGGTGGTGGGCAGATCCTGCCAGAACCGCCAGTTGTTTTTCAAAAGCGCCACGCTTTCCGGGGTCTGGGTTTGGGGCCGCAGGGCGTCGTCGTTGCAGACCTTGACGCATTCCATGCAGCCCTTGCAGGTGGACGGATTGACGGTGATCGACAGCAATCCTCCGGAGCCTTTTTGCTTCTTTTCACGAGCCGTCCAGAAGGGCGCGGTGACGGCAAACTTGAAGTCACCCAAGGCCTCGCGGAACAGCTTGAACTCCTGCTTCACCTCCTGCGTTTCAGGGGCATCGGAAGGCAGAGCGCTCAAATGCTCGGCGATGGACTCATCGAGCAACTGCGTCACGTCCGCTTTTTCGCCGGCCGCTGACAGGCGGCTGCGGAACTTCGGCTCCAGCGCGCGCACTGCGCGAGGCAGATGCTTCACCGTGTGCCCATGACTGGCGGCTTCTTTCACCGCAGTCTCGAAAATCGACAGGGGAGAATGCACCAGCCCGGGAATCGCGCTATCCGGACATATCGTGTAACATGCGCCGCAGGCCGTGCAGTTCTGAGGGATCCACTGCGGATGCTCGAAGCGCACTCCGGTCATGTCGCGGAACAGGCCGGTGACGGCGGGGATCCAGCTTAGCCCGATGAACGGATCGGCGAGATTGTCGTTGCCTCTTCCAGTGGCGTAGAAGCCGGCCGTCTGCTCCCAGAAGCGGTGGATATCGGTGGTGGGAGTGGCGCTGCCCACCATCTGCTTCAGCAGTACCGGCACATCCGGAGCCTTGCGAAGCTGGCCGGCGTCGCCCACCCCGATGTTTTTGCCGGTAATCTCGCGCACTTCGTCGAAGCCGCGGCGCACCACGCGGATGTTGTCTTCCACCACGCGCGCTCCCTTGGTTCCGAACTTGTGTTCGAGCTGCGACCGGATGGCCTGGAACAAGGTCATTTCGTCGAGCTTCGCCTGGCTCATCACGGGCGACGTGGCGAAGAACGCGCCCTGAAACGCGATGCCCTGCATGCGGAATTGCAGTTCCGGATCGTTCGCTTCCTCGCGCGCGATCTTGAACGCGTCCAGATGGAATACGCGGATGTCATTTTCGACGATCATGCGCTGAAATCGCTCCGGGATGTGCGCCCACACGTCCTCAGGCTTCTCATGCGCGCTTTGCAAAATGAACGTTCCGCCCTTTTTCAATCCGGCCAACGGATTGGAGTGCTGGAACACGTTCGGATCAGGCGAGAGCACCACGTCGACGTAGAAATAATCGCAGTTGATGCGGATCGGCTCCGGCGATGCGGATAAATAATATGTGGTCGGCTGCCCTTTTTTCTCCGACCCATACTTGGGGTTCGCCTTGATGTGATAGCCCAGCAGATCGAAAAGCGTCATCGCCAGGTTCTTGCCGGTGGTGATGGCTCCCCAGCCGCCGACCGAGTGCATGCGGACTGTGATGCTGTTTTTGGGCATCAGGTTAGGATTTTCGCTGCCATGAACGGCCAGATCCTTGAGGCCGGGATAAGAATCCGTCACCTGGATCTGGTGAATCTCCTGCTTGGGCGTGAACGGACGATCATGGGCGAAATCGATGGAGAGATAGTAGAAGTTCTTCTTGCCGCCGGTGGGCAGCATGTTCTCAATCGCGCCGATCAGCCCTTCCGGCTGCAAGTCGCGGCTACCAAGGCCGAACGAGCCCGAATAGAGAGGAGGCATGTCCTCCATCTTTCGATACCAAGCGTAGCCGGGATAAGGAGGCTGGCCATTCGCCGAGCGGCCATTCTCCAGGCAGCGGCCCAACGCCGCGCGCACTTCGCGGACCAGCGGCAGGTCGGCGGCCAGGGGCTGATCGACGCGCTCCAGCACGGCGACGCCCTTCCGGCCTTTCAAAATCTCGCCCAAAAGATCGCCCGGAAACGGCCGGAACATGGTGAGATTCACCACGCCCGCCTTGATGCCTCGCGTCTCCCGCAGATAATCCACCACCGCTTCCGCCGTCACGATCATGCTGCCCTGGCCGAGAATCAGATACTCGGCGTCCTCGGTGCGATACGTGGAGACGCGGCGATAGCGGCGACCCGTGAGTTCGTAAAACTCCTCCATCACCTTGTCGGCGATCGGGGCGATATGATCGAAGAAAAAAGGCCTCTGCGCAGCGACGCTCTGCATATACGCATCCTGGTTCTGTACCGTGCCGATCATCACCGGATTGTCCACGGTCCAGAGCTCTGGAATGCGGCGGCGGCGAGGTCCGAACAGAATGCGCTGGGCGGGAGTCGGCGTATCGATCACGTCGTCGGGACGGCCGAGAAATTCGGCGATCAGCCCGCGCTCTGGCAGCATCAGCGATTCAATCAAGTGCGTGGTCAGGAATCCGTCCTGCGCGCAGATGCCGGGAGTGAGCGTGAGTTCGGCAATACGATGCGACATGATGTTCAAGTCGCACACTTCCTGCCCACTCTTGCCGAACATCTGGAAAAATCCCGCGTCATCGACGCAATGGTAATCGTCGTGGCCGGCGTGAACATTCAGCGTGGCCTTGGTCATTGCGCGGCAGCCCATGTTCAGGACGTAGGTCAAGCGTTTGCCCGCGGCCGCATACAGCGATTCGTGCATGTAGGCGATACCCTGCCCCGACGAGAAATTGGTCGCCCGCAATCCGGTCATCGACAGACCGGCGGTCACCGCGGCCGCGGCATGTTCGCCTTCAGGCTCGATGAAAATCAGCGGACGCCCGGAGATGTTGATATGCCCCTTGGCGGATTCCTCCGCCCAATACTCGCCCATCTGCGTGGATGGCGTGATCGGATATGCACCGGCCGCGTCGCTCGACTCTCGCTCGCACATAATGACCGCCGTGTTGCCGTCCATCGCCTGCCGCACGCCCGGAAACCGGAAACTCCGCTTTGCGCCCATGATTGACTCCTATAACCTTTGATCTCTTGCCGCGCTACCCGTCTTTACCAGCGGCAGTTCCGCCAATTCCACCGGCAGAGGAGACTTGCGCGTAATCTTGCGCGCCTCCAAGCCGCGGATTGGGCCATTCTTATCCATCCAGACGATTGCGCCAGTGGGACAGCGTTGAATCGGCATTTGCGTGGCCATCGCGTTGCGCGAATAATCGATGACAGCGAGCGAATTCACGATGCTGATCAGCGCCGGCGCGTCCGCGGCACAACGCCCGCAGGCCGTGCAGGCGACTTCGCATTCCGCCTCGGCCAGTTCGCCGCTCAACAGATTGCGGCAGGCGACCCACAGCCGGTGGCTCACCGGATGCAGCGAGAATAATTCCTTCGGGCAAACCTCCACACAATCGCCGCAGGCCGTGCAGAGCGCTTCGCTCACAACGGGTAGCCCGTGCTCGTCCATCGCAATCGCATTGAATTCGCAGACCCGTTCGCAGTCTGCCAGGCCGAGGCATCCCCAACTGCATCCCTTGCCTCCACCCGATACCAGCACCGCCGCCCGGCAGGATTCCAATCCGGCGTACTGCGCCTTATGCCGCGCCACGTGTGCGCCGCCCGCGCACGCAAGCCGCGCCACGCGCTTTTCCTCGTGTCCAGCGTCCACCTTCAATAACGCAGCAATTGCCTGTATGCCATCGGGACTATTGACCGTGCATCTGCCCGGGGCGATCTTTCCCGCAACCGCTAACTCAGCGAACGCATGACATCCCGCGCAACCACATGCGCCGCAGTTCGCGTGGGGCAGCAGCGCCTCCACCTGTTCGATCCGAGGATCTTCGTAAACGTAAAATTTTCTGTCCGCTACGGCCAAAACGGCAGCTAACAGCGCGCCCAGCCCACCCATGAAAGCCGCGGCGATCAGATACTCAGTCAAGGCAGACCCCCGGTGGGTGATGCCGCTCAGTCGAACATCGAAGAAGTGGGTGAAATAACGCAGAAGGCTCGCCGGGAGAGACGCCTCGCGGTGTCGGCAAGTGAGACTCTCTGAAGGGTGTCAAGGGCATTTTCGAAGGTATCTGTTGGTGGCGTTGAAACGGTTTAAGGGCAATCAGGGGGCCATCGTATTTCGGCCCTGGAACGCGAATTGCATTGGACAAATGGGTGAAGAACGCCCTCATCCGATCTTTGTCGCTGGTCGCTTTCGTGGGCGCCGCCATCGGTCTTCGCTACGCGTACGCCCCCGCCCGATCCCTGCCCAGCCAGATCCTGACCGTTGAAAGGCCGCTGATGGGGACCGTTTGGAATATCGAGGTAGTGGACCGGGGACGTCCGGACCAGGCGCGCGCGGCGATTGAGAAGGCTTACGCGGAACTCGAGCGGATTGACGCGCTGATGAGCGAGTGGAAGCCGGAATCGCCCATTTCGCAGGTGAATGCAGCGGCGGGCCAGCATCCGGTGGAAGTCCCCTCCGAATTGCGGGAGATGTTAGAGCGCAGCATCGCCTATAGCAAGGTCACGGAAGGCACGTTTGACGTCACCTGGCGGGGCATGGGCAACATCTGGCACTTCGACGATGCTTTTATGCCTCCTTCCAAGGCGGCCGTAGAGGCAGCGAAGTCAAGGGTAGACTACCGCAGGATCGCGATTCACGGGAACAGCGTCTTCCTGCCGGCCGGTATGAATATCGGCTTGGGAGGCATCGCCAAAGGCTATGCGGTCGACCGCGCGACAGACGTGTTAATCGCCTCCGGATTCGGCGACGCTTTGGTGGATGGCGGAGGCGACGTACGGGTCGCCGGCACGCGCCTTGGCGAGCCCTGGCGGCTGGGCATCCAGGATCCGCGCCAGCCGCACGGGACGCTTATGGGCATGATGCAGCTGTCGAACTGCGCCTTGGTCACCTCGGGCGATTACGAGCGCTTCCGGATCGTCGACGGGGTGCGGTATCACCACATCATCGATCCGCGGACGGGCTATCCCTCGGGAGCGTCGATCTCGGTCAGCGTCCTGTCCGCTACCGCAGAGCAGGGCGTAGTGCTCGCCAAGGGCGTCTTCATGCTGGGTCCGGAAAAAGGCCTGGAACTCGCCCGCCAACAGGGGATCGAGGTTCTGATCGTCGATCCGCAGCAAAGGCAACACGCCACGCCGGGCTTTACGAAGCAGTTTGAAAAAATCGATTAGAGCCGCGAACCGTCGCGCAATTCATCGGTGGCTCGGCGCACGATTTTGTCGCCCGCATGAAGCGCACCAATCACCTCGACCAGATCCCCCTGCGCCGAGCCTTTTTTCACGTCCACCCACTCCGCGCGCCCATCGCGCTCGCGGATGACAAACATTCGCTCCGTGGTCGTCACGACGCTCGACGCAGGGACCAACAAAATAGGACGTGCGCGGCGGATCGGCCAGTTCACGGTCGGGAACATACCCGGAGCGAGCGATCCGTCGCGATTGGTGACATCCAATTCGACGGCCATGGTACGCGTTTTCGGGTCAAGGGCGTGGGCGCTGCGCGCGATGACACCGGAATACGTACGATCTGGAAACGCGGGCACATGAAAACTGACGGCCGCGCCCTGCGCCACCGTTCCGCAGTCTTCCTCAGGCACGGGCACGACGAGCCTCAGTCGGGAAATTTGCTGCAGGATCACAAGAGGCGCATCCGTGGCGGGCCCGACAAACGCGCCTGGATGCACCAGGCGATCCGTAACGACGCCATCGAACGGCGCGGTGATGCGCAAATACGACTGCAGTTCTGTCAGCGCACGCAAGTTCGCCTCGGCGGCCTGGCGGGACTGGCGGCGCGAGGCGATCAGCGCCTGAGTCGCCTCAATTTGCTGCCGCAGCTGGATTACCTCATTCTCGGCGACCGCGCCGGGGGTTTCCGAGGCCTTCTTCAATCGTTCGTAGGTCGCCTGCGCCGCTCCGAGTTGTGCCTGGGCTTGCAGGCGCTCCGATTCCATTGCCTGAATGTTGCCTTCTTCCTCGGCGATGTGGGACGCCATTTCCGGCGCGCTCAGTTCGGCGAGAAGATCTCCCCGCTTGACCGCCGATCCACGGTCGACAGGGATTGTTTCAACGTAGCCCGGGACCTTTGCGCGCACGGAAACGCTCAAAAAAGGCGCAATCTCACCGGGCAAGTCGACTGAGCGTGAGACCGTTTTCGCGATCACCGCGGTCATTTCTACCTTTTGCGCTCGGGCGAGGCACGCGGCGGCAAGACACGAAAGCACAATCGTTTTAAGGCTCATAGTATCGGCTCGTTGAGTCATTCGGATTTAAGGAGGCGGAGGCAAGGGAGGCGCGCGATTGGAAGATTGCGTAGATAGACGGCAAGATCGTCAGCGTAGCAAAGGTAGAAACAATCAGCCCGCCGATCACCGCGCGCCCCAGCGGCGCGGATTGCGCTCCCCCTTCGCCATAACCCACCGCCATAGGAATCATGCCAAAAGTCATGGCGGCAGCAGTCATCAGAATCGCGCGCAGACGGCTGGCTGCGCCCTCGCGCGCGGCAGCGAGGAGTGGTTTCCCTTCGTGGCGCAAGCGCTCGGCGAACGTGACCAGCAAAATCGAGTTCGCCACGGCGATTCCGATGGCCATGATCGCGCCGAGGAACGATTGGATATTCATCGTGGTTCCCGTGAGCTTTAACACAAGCAGTGAGCCGCACAGAGTGGCGGGAATCGTCAGAATCACGGCCAGCGCCAGCCGGAGCGACTGGAAATTAGCGGCCAGCAGGAGGAAGATCGCCGCGACCGTCAGCGCCAGTCCGAGCTTCAAACCCGAAACCGTCTGTTCCAGAGCGGGTATCTGGCCCCGATAGGCGATGGTTACGCCGCGCGGGGGCGCTCCCGCCTTGGCGACCGCGTCCATCACCTGCGGGGCTGCCTCTCCCAACGTGATGCCGTGCAGGTTCGCGGTAAGACTGATCACGCGCTGGCCGTTGTTGCGCTCGATCAGCCCAGGCATCGTGCCGGGCTTCAACGACGCCATGTCTTCGAGGCGCGTATCGCCGTTCTTCGTTACAGGCAGGCCACCCACCGCATCCACGCTTTGGAGGCGATTTTGCGGCAACTCCACCTGAATTTGGAACGCATTGCCGGAGGCTGGATCCCGCCAGTAATTGGGCTGGGTGAACCGCGAGGACGAGGTGGCCGGCACCACTGAGCGAACCACGTCGGCCATAGTCAATCCGAACTGGCCTGCGCGCTCGCGGTCGATGGCTATGTCCAACGTCGGATAGTCCACCGCTTGCGCGTATTGCAGATCGCGCAGGAAGCCGAGCTTGGCCATCCGCGCCTGGACCTTTTGCGCGAACGCGCCATCGTCCTGCAAACTGCGCCCGAGCACGGCCACGTCCACCGGCGTCGGCGAGCCGAACCCCATCACCTGGCTGACGATGTCGGCAGCTTCGAACGATATCTGCGTGTTGGGCAAATCCTTTTGCAGGGCCGCGCGGAGACGCTCCCGCGTTCCTTCGCCGCGGGCGGCCTCCGGCTTCAGCGCGACCTGAATAATGCCTTCCTGCGGTCCGCTGGTGAACAAATGAATCAGGTCGACCGGATAACTGGAAGGAACGACGCCGACGAAATCGCTGGTGATCAAAATATTGTCCGCGCCCGCGACTTGGCGGATCGTGTCGAGGGCGCGCAACACAATGCGCTCCGTTTCTTCGACGCGGGTTCCGGTTGGCGCGCGCAATCGGATCCGTAAGAGCGACGCATCGCCGCCAGGGAAAATTTCCGTGCCCAGGCTCGGCAGCAGGAAGTAAATTCCGGCCGCCGCGGTCGCCAAATAAATCGCACTCAGGGGCCAGCGCAGCCGCAGGACAACGTTCAAGTAGGTTTCATAGACCGCCCGCATCCGGTCAAACAATCCGTTGTTGGGCGAATGCTCCCGCAACAGCCAGGTGGAAAAGACAGGCACCAGACTGCTCGACAGTAAATATGATGCAAACATGGCAAATCCCACAGCCAGCGATAGCGGCACGAATAACTGGCGGCTCACACCCACCATGAAAAACGACGGCACGAAAACGGCCAGGATGCAGAGCATCGAAAGGAGCCTCGCGAGCGCCGTTCGCTGCGCCGCGTCGAATACCGCCCGCGCGCGAGAGACGCCGGGACGCAGATGCGCGTGGATATTCTCGATTTCCACCGTCGCCTCGTCCACGAGCACGCCGACGGCGAGCGCCAGGCCGCCGAGTGTCATGATGTTGATCGTCTGCCCAGCGGCCCACAGGAAGATCACCGCAGTGAGCAGGGCGAAGGGGATATTCAACACGACGATCAGAGCGCTGCGCCAATCGCGCAGAAAGATCAGCACCATCAGCCCCGTGAGCGCGATACCCAGCATCCCTTCGTTAGCCAGATTGCGAATCGAGTTGGTTACATAGGGAGATTGGTCGAACTCCAGCCGCACATCGACGTCTTCGGGCACGGCCTTCTTGAAAGTGGGAATCGCCGCCTTCACCGCGTTGATCACCGCCAAAGTAGACGCGTCGGCGCGCTTGGTCACGGGAATATACACGGTTCGCTTGCCATTCACGTGCGCGTAAGCCGTGATCAGATCCGTGCCGTTTTCAATGGTCCCGATATCCCGCAGGTATACCGATGCACCCGGCTTGGGCCGGATCGGCGTCTGGAGCAATTCCGTCAGGTCGCCGCCCAGCGCCGCATTGGTGCGGGCGATCCGGTTCAGCGAACCTGTCCACATATTGCCCGAAGGCATGACCACGCTGGAATTGCTGACCGCCGAGATCGCCTCGTCGGGAGTGATTTGATATTGCCGCAGCTTGTCGGGATCGAGCGTGATGACGATGGTGCGCTGGTTCCCTCCAAACGGAGGCGGCGCGGAAACTCCCGGCAGCGTGGCGAAGAGGGGCCGGACGCGATTCAAGGCGTAATCCTGTAATTCCCCCTGGCTGTGCGTCGAGCTATCGAACACCAACTGGCCCACCGCGACACTGCCCGCGTCGAATCTTGTGATGAAGGGCGGCACGGTACCCGGAGGCATGAACGCCCGAGCGCGATTGACGTAGCCCACGGTCTCCGCCATCGCCTGATTCATGTCAGTGCCCTCGTGGAACAACAGCTTCATCAGCGCCGCGCCCTGAATGCTCTTGCTTTCTACGCGCGAAATGCCGGTGATATAAAGAAAGTGATACTCGTAGTAATAAGTGATATAGCCTTCCATCTGTGCCGGGTCCATGCCGCCATAAGGCTGCGCCACGTAAATCGCCGGATCCCCGACCTGGGGGAAAATGTCGACCGGCATGCGCTGCAGGGCAAGCCCTGCGCATAGTGCGATCGCAACTAAAGCGACGACAACAGTGATCGGACGGCTCAGAGCGGTTAATACGAGTCGCATTATTTCCCCGCCTCCGCGAGGAAGGGCCGCAGGTCGCCCGCTGCCATCGCCAGGCCTGACAAGGCTCGCCACACAGCCAGACGCGCGAGTGAGTCGTCGATCTCGGCCTGCGTGAGCAATCGCTGCGCCTCCGCCACCTGATCGATGGTTCCGAGGCCGGATTGATAGCGCGCACTCGCCTGATCGAGAGCGGTATGCGCCGCCGCCACCTGCACGGGCGTGTTTTCCAGGGTAGCCCGAGCCCCGCGCCACTGCGCCTGTGCGATGTTCCAACGTGTCTTCAGTTCGGTGACGATCTGCTCTGTGCGCGCCGCCTGCGCGCGGATAGTGGCCGACTGCGCGGACTCCTTGGCTCGAATAGAAGCAAGATCCATGATCGGGAACGTGACGGTGAATCCTAGCGCGAAATCGGCATACGTCGGAGCCATGCCGTTCACTCCGCCTAACAGCGCGCCGTTCGTCTCCGCCCCCGTGCCACGAGCGTAGACGGAGGCTTGCAGCGAGAATTTCGGGAAGTAGGAGCGCTCGAGGGCCCTCAACTGCGCGCGGGCCTCAGCAACCGTCGCGTTTTGTTCCACAACGGCCGGGTTCGCCGAAACATCGGCTAACGCCGAAGGCTGCGACGGAGGCAATGTGAGCAGCGCGGGAGCGGAGATTGCCACCTGCTCCGGCGCTAGGCCTACAAACTGCGCCAACGTCGCGCGCGCCACGTCCACCGCCTGCCGCGCCTGAATCCACTGCGTGCGTGCGGCCGCCAATTCCGCCTCAGCCCGGGAAAGATCAGCGCCAGGACGCAGTTGCGAAGCGGTAAGCGCCCCGGTCGTCCGCAAGACCGTCTCCGCGCGATCCACGCTGGCTTGCGTGGCGCGCACCAGTTCCTGCGCGGCGGCCAGTGTGAGGTACGAATCAACCGTGGCAGAGGCCACCTCGAACTGCGTTCGCTTCACTGAGGAGGCAGCCCTTGTTTTCGCCGCCTCCGCGGTCGCGACATTAGCCTCGCGCAGCCCAAAATCGAAAGGCTCCCAACTCGCGAGCACGCCCAGAGCGCTGCCCCAGGCCGTTCCCGCATTGTTCGTGCCGAGCGCCGGTCCGGACATGGACGGAATCACGCCTTGAGGAAGCAAGATGCCGAAGACATTATTGCGCGTGCCGCGATTCTCCTGCGCCAGCGCGTCGACACGAGGCAAATAGGCCGTGCGCGCCAGCCGGATGCCTTCCGCAACCGCATTCATCTGCTCCTGCGAAACATGAATCGACGGATAGCTTCTCGACGCCGCTTCAACCGCCCGTTCGAGCGTCAACGGTTGCGCCCAGATTCCGGCGCACGCCGCGAACAGTAGCGTTAGTCGCATTTAGTCCCCTTCCAGGAGTTCATGAAACAGCTCCCGAACCTTGCCTTTGGCCGCGGCCAACACTTTCTTGCCCAGCGGCGTCGCGCGATAGACTCTACGGCGCGACTTACCGTTGGATTGTTCGCGCGAGCGCAAATAGCCCTTCTTTTCTAACCTTTGCAGCAGCGGATAAAGCGTCCCGGGGCTGATGCGGTAGCCGTGCCGGGCCAGCTCCTCGATCATCCCGAGGCCGAAAATAGGCTCTTCGGCGGCATGATGCAGCACGTGCAGCCGGATCAGACCGGAATAGAGGTCGTGGTCATTCTTTATCGACATGCGATTACGAAAGTCGACTATGACATATCCTCCCGTGGTTTGTCAATGGAATCCCTTGTGCGCCGGGAATCGAATCTGTGAAAGAATCAGGGGAAACCCGTAGTCCGAGGAAATCGTTGACACAGCCGACACCGCTCGTCGCCATACAACTTGACCCCGGTGGTCCCTCGGTGTGGTGCAAGCTTGAATTTCTCAATCCGAGCGGCTCGACCAAGGACCGGATCGCCCGCTTCATTCTGGATAAAGCCGCGGCGGAAGGGCGTATCCGCCCTGGCCATACCGTCATTGAGGCGTCCAGCGGCTCGACGAGCATCGCGTTCGCGCTCGCTTGCGCGCAGCGCGGACTGCGTTTTCTGGCTGTGATGCCGGAGGGCGTCAGCAACGAGCGCGTGCTGATGATCCGCGCGTATGGAGGCGAGGTGCGGTTCACTCCGCAGGCTGGAGGAGTGCAGGAAGCCATTGCGGAGTCCCAGCGTCTGGCGCCCGAGATGGAGGCGTTTCTTCCTTGCCAGTTCGCGAATCCGGACAACCCGCTGGCGCACGAGATCTGGACCGCGGGAGAAATTCTGAGCCAGATTCCCGGCGCCTCGGCGGATGCGGTCGTTAGCGGCGTCGGCACCGGCGGTACGCTGGTGGGCCTTTATCGGGGCATGGGCAAGGCGAACCCGCATCTGCGTCCGGTGCTGGCTCGCCCGGTGGCGATCTCCGAGGACATGGACGCGGAATGCTGTAGTTTCAGCTCCCAGATCCCCGGCGTGGTGGACGGCGTTTCCACCATCTTCACCCCTAATCTATTCCCGGACCTGATCGCCATTGAAGTGCCGCAAGAACTGGCAATCGAAACGGCCCGGCGCCTCATCAGGCACGGCTATCCCGTTGGGCCGAGCTCGGGGCTGAACTACGCGGCGGCGGTGCTGGCGGCCAACCAGTGGGAGCGCCCGCCCCAGTTGGTCACCGTGTTCCCAGACCGCATGGAACGGTACTTCACAACGATGCTCTTCGCGCCATTCATCCGCTAATCTTGTTTCGTGCGCAATCGATTCCTTCTGTCTCTCGCCGTGACCGGCGCTTTTGCTCTGGCTGCCGCCGGCGCGGCGCCGGAATTCTTTCCGATCCTCAAGTCCATCGTGAACATAGGCCGCCAGCCAACGGGATTTTATGTGCTCCCTACCAATCAACTTCTGCGGCCTTGGGGAATGCAGACCGCATTCAAGGGGCGTCCCGTCGATGCCGCGCTCGACTCCGGCAAGCATCTGCTTGCAGTGCTCAACACCCGAGAGATCGACATCTTTGACGCTCAGACGGCCGTGTTGCTCGGCACAGCGCGGACAAAACCAAGTTCTTATGCCGGGATCGCGTTCCGGCCCAACGCGCGAGAACTCTGGTCCACCGAGACCTCCCGCAATGGCGGCGACTTTGTGCTCATTACGCCCATCTCGCCGCGGGGAGTTCCTGGGGTGAGCCGCGAAATCGCCCTCGCAAATCACGCCGTGCCCTGCGGCATCGCTTTCAGCGCGGACGGGAAGCGTGCCTACGTCGCGCTTAGCAGATCCAATTCCGTGGCCCTAATCGAGGCGGAGACGCGAAAGCTGATCAAGGAAATTCCCGTGGGCATTGCGCCGTTTGGGATCGCTTACTCAGCCAAACATCACGCGATCTACGTTTCAAACCGGGCCGGACGTGCTGGAAAATCGCCAGAGGTTACCGCGCCCACCAGCGGCTCGCGGGCTCTCACCGACCCGGTGACGGGAACCGCAATTTCAGGAACAATCGACGTCATCGACGAAGAGACCTTTGCCACCCGCGAAATCAACGTCGGCCGCGCTCCGTCAGGAATCGCCCTCAGCCCTGACGAGTCGACCCTCGCCGTCGCCAACGGCCATTCCGATTCACTCTCGCTCGTGAACGCGGATTCGCTAAAGGTCGATGAAGTAAGAATCCCCGCCTATCCCGAGGGTGTCATCGGCAGCCAGCCTGTCGCCGCCGCATTTTCGACAAACGGACGCGCGCTCTATATCGCCTGCGCCGGAACCAACGCGATTGCGGTCGTCACGCGTAAGGGCGAAGCGTGGAGCGTCTCGGGCTCCATCCCGAGCGGCTGGTTTCCGTCCGCGATCGCCGTCCTCGAGGATGGCTCCCTCCGCGTTGTCAATATCAAAGGCACCGGCAACACGGCGAACCGGGAAGGCGCATTCGCGTCCACTGCCTACGAAGGATCTATCGTCCGGATTCCCGCGCTGGCCCCCGGACAACTGGCCTCCGCCACTCGTGAGGTCATCGCCGCCAATACCCCGAGGCTGGAACCTGCGGGCGGAGTATCTAACCTCGTCTCCCTCGGCATTCAGCATGTCCTTCTCATCGTCAAGGAGAACCGCACCTACGATCAGGTCTTCGGGGATCTCCCGCAAGCCAACGGCGACCCGAAACTCACGATGTACGGCCGCGAAGTGACCCCGAATCATCACGCGCTTGCCGAAAAATACGTCATTCTCGACAATTTCCACACGGGTGGGGCAATCAGCTTCGACGGCCATCAATGGCTGATGCAGTCATTTGTGAGCGATTATACTGAGCGCGCATTCGCCGCCTCACCTCGCGGCTACGCCTGGAACATGGCCGATGCCCTCACCGTCGCGCCCACTGGCTTTTTCTGGCAGGGCGCCGCGCAGACACCGACCTTGCGAATTTACGGAGAATTTTGCGAAGGCGCCCAGTGGGATCCCGCCGCCAACAAAGCCGCCGATATGAACGAAGGACAGTTCCGGGACTGGAGCGCAAACTGGAAACTCTACCAGGAGGGCAAACTGCAGGGCATGGTCGCCTCGCGTAGCGGAGTTCCCGCGCTCCAGAAATACATTGACGAGCACTTCCCCGAAGACGACACCTCCATCACGGACCAGGTACGCGCCGACGAATACCTCCGGGAACTCGCGCAATTTGAGAAGACCGGAGAGATGCCGCAGCTTTCGGTGATCACGCTTACCTCCGATCACACCAACGGTACGAGCCCGGGATCACCGACTCCACGCGCGATGGTCGCGGATGACGATCTGGCCCTGGGCCGCATTGTCGAGGGCGTGAGCAGGAGCCGCTTCTGGCCGACCACGCTGATCTTCGCGGTGGAAGACGACGCCCAGGATGGACTCGACCACGTCGACGGCCACCGCACCGTGGCCCTCGCCATCGGTCCACACATCCAGCGCGCCAAAGTCGATTCAAACTTCTACAATCATTCCAGTATGATCCGGACAATCCAGGATATTTTTCGAATCCCTCCGCAAACCCGATTTGTCGCCGCCGCCCGGCCCATGACCAGCATCTTCACGGCGGCTTCCCATGCGGATATTTGGAAGGCGCTCACTCCCGCAATCCCGCTCGACGAAATGAACCCCAGCACCAAGAATCTAAAGGGCCGTCAATTGTGGGCCGCGCAGCGATCTCTCGAGATGAACTGGCACCGGCCGGACGACGTGCCTTCCGATGTCCTGAACCGGATTCTGTGGTGGGACA
>JBBIVT010000011.1:0-13538 GCA_037439565.1 Acidobacteriota bacterium
TTCGACGCGAGCCGCTGCCACGGATACTGATTCGCGGGAAATTCCTCTTTAAACGCCACGATGCGATCGCCCGCGCGCCAGTCGAGCCCCATGGCGATGGTCGCGATGCCCTCCGAGGTGTTTTTGGTCAGCGCGACTTCCTCCGGCGTGACGTTCACCATCCGCGCCGTCGCGCGCCGCACGCCCTCGCAAGCGTCCAGCCACTTCTGATAATGTACTGAGCCGTACAGCATAGCGTCTTCGCAAAACCACTTCATCGCGTCCGCCGCGGGCTTCACCAGAGGCGCCACGGCCGCGTGATTCAGATAAATCAGCGACTCCGTGACCGGGAATTGCGCCCGCAGCTCGGAAAAGTTTTCGTAATCCATCCCTTCGATGGTACGTTATTAATGTATGCGGCGCGTGTGTGTTTTCGCGGCTCTTCTTCCTCTTGCGCTCGCGCAGGACCCGAAGAAAGACCCGAATCAGATTGGCGCGCGCGACGTCTCCAAGGGCGTCAATTGGTACTCCATCCAGAAGGAAATGGCCCTGGGCAGGCAACTGGCCCAGGAAGTGGAGAAAACCCATACGGTCGTTACCGATAAGGGCGTGACGGAATACGTCAACCGCGTCGGCCAGAACCTGGCGCTCCATTCGGATGCGAAAATTCCGGTGATCATCAAGGTGATTGAAGGCGACGAGCCGAACGCCATCACCCTGCCGGGCGGCTACATCTACATCCAGACCGGCCTCATCCGCACCGCCGACACCGAAGCGCAACTGGCCGCCGCTTTGGCGCACGAAATCGCCCACGTCGCCGCCCGCCACGGCACGCGGCAGGCGACGCACTCGCAGGTGGGCCAGATCGCGACCATTCCTCTGATTTTCCTGCCCCTGGGGGGCTTATGCGGAATCGGCGCGAACCATGTCCTTTTGCCGGCGGGCCTGCTGGCCGAACAGCGCGCCTACGAAAGAGAGGCCGATATGCTGGGCCTCCAGTATCTTTACAAGACCGGCTACGACCCGCTAGGCATGGTGGAGATTTTCGAGCGGATCTTCTCGCTCGACGACCGGAAACAGGGCAGGGCCGGACGCGTTTTTTCGACCCATCCTGACGGCGACGAGCGCCTGGTGGCAGTGCAGAAAAATATCGAAAGCCAGTTGGCGGAACAGCCCCAATACGTGGTCACGACTTCCGATTTCAATAAGATGCAGGTAAGGCTAAGCGCGCTGGAGTGGGAGAAGAAACCGGAGCCGGCGGGACCCAGGCCGCCAACCCTTCACAAGTCCGGTGAAGAAGCCGCGGCGACGAAAAAATTCGTACCGCAATCCGCCGCTCGTGCGTCCCAGATTAAGGAAGCTTATAATACTAGGTGAAAGGAGTCCGCATGCGCCGCTCTCTTGGACTCAATTCGGCTCTGCTCCTCTGCGTCTCTCTCCTTGCCACCTCCGTGTACGCGGACGACAAGAAAAAGGACCCGGATGCGATCGGCGATCGCGACGTCGGCAGGGGCGTGAATTTCTATTCGCTCGAAAAAGAAATCGCCATGGGCAAGCAGCTCGCGCAGGAAGTGGAGCGGCAGGCCAAAATCATCGACGATCCGATCATCGCGGAATACGTCAATCGCGTCGGCCAGAACCTGGTGCGCAACTCCGACGCCAAGGTTCCGTTCACGATCAAAGTGATCGATACCGAGGACGTGAACGCGTTCGCCCTACCCGGCGGATTCTTCTTCGTCAACTCCGGCCTCATCCTGAAAGCGGACACCGAAGCGGAGTTAGCAGGCGTGATGGCGCATGAGATTGCGCACGTGGCGGCTCGCCACGGCACCCGTCAAGCCACGCGCGGCCAGATCGCGCAGCTTTCCACTATCCCTCTTATCTTCCTGGGCGGATGGACCGGCTACGGCATCCAGCAGGCGGCCAGCGTGCTGGTCCCCATCGGTTACCTGCAGTTCTCCCGCAGTTTCGAGAGCGAAGCGGACATGCTGGGCTTGCAGTACATGTACAAAACAGGTTACGATCCGGGCGCGTTTGTCGACTTTTTTGAAAAAATCGAGTCGCTGGAAAAGAAGAAGCCCGGCACGATTTCCAAGGTCTTTTCCACGCACCCGCCCACCGACGACCGCATTATCAAGGCCCAGCAGAATATTCAGACCATGCTGAAGGAGCGGCCGGAGTACGTAGTCACCACGTCGGAGTTCAATGACGTGAAGGCCCGCCTGCTGGCGTTCCACAACAAGCGCAAGGTCGATACCAGGGATCCGAACCGCCCGCAGTTGAAGAAGGCGCCGGGTTCGGGTACTTCTGGCGACAAAGGCTCGACGGGCAGCGACGACGATCGTCCGACGTTGAAGCGGCGTCCGGACGGCGGCAACAACCAGTAGATCTTTCTCCCTCCTTGACGAAAAGCCCCGCGACCCCGGTCGTGGGCTTTTTCGTTTGGAGCCCACGCGATCACGAAACGGGCACCGCATGATGCGGGTTTCACGGCCTGCGCCACACACTAACGCCGAGCATCAGTTTCGCCGGCAATTCCTTAAGGGTCGGAAGCTTGGGATTTTTTGCGCGCATTTCCAGGTATTGATCGGCGAAGTCTTCGCATAGACCCACGTTCACGGGAGTTAACTGGCGGTCAAACTCGTAGACGACGCATGGAGCCGTTGTTCTGGTGCCCTCGGCCACCGTTACAACGATATGGTCCCCGGCTTCCCTTAAATCCATCACCCGGTTGAACTCCAGCCCAGCGCTCACGGGGCTTCTGGGAAAACGGATGATTGCTTTCTCCGACCCTTGCCCCATCCCTTTGAAGTCCGGAGTACCGTCCCGCGACGTTGACGCGCCTTGAATATTCCGGTGATCGAACACCAGCACGGTGGCCTGCTCATAATCCGTCGAGTCGTTCACGCCGCCCAGAAGCACCTCCGGCTCGCCATCCCCATCAAGATCCGTGGCAATAATGTAGTTCAAATGTCCGTGATGCCAATACTCGCTGAGGAGACGTCCGGTGCCTCCGTCCACCACGGCGACCTGATCCGCAAAACTGAAGTTGTGAGCGCTGGTGAAGACGACGTTGGCGAACCTTGCCCCGCGCCCATGAACCGCGACCTCGCGTTGGAGTGCGAACGGCGGCTGGAAGACATGTCCGTGGGCATCCGTAACCGTATGTCCGGACACGAACTCCCACGCGAGCTTGCCCCTCATGTCGAAGCAATCCACCCGGACAGTGGCAGTTGTGTCGCCGGTCAATTCCGGGAAAATCAATTCCGTCCCGCCATTGAGGTACAGATCGGCGATCAGTGCCCTTTTTTCAATATCACTCAACCGATAAGACGCATCATTCAAAAGACGGGGAGGGGCGCGATGCCAGACCTCGCGGCCCCCCAGTCCGGTTGCGATGAGCTCGTTCCCCTGAACTCTGAATCCGATAATCCTCTCGGGCTTTGCGAAAAACCGGGCTGCACCTAAGGTGGAGATCGCCAGCACGAGAGCCGCGGCGCCCCAGAACAGCCACGGCCCAAAGTGGCGCACGCCCGGCTCTGCCTCGTGATGTTCGACCTCTTCCGCGGAATGGGTGATTTCCGTGTGATTCCGCCGCCACTCTTCCAACTCCTTCGTATAGGCGAGAACGCGCTTTTGCAGGCGATGAACCGGGAGGCCCAATTCACGCTCCCAAAGCTGAACCGTGCGCACTCCCCGGCCGAAATACTCCGCGATGGCTTTCCATCCCTCGATTGAATCCGGCATTTTGTTTCCGCCAGAATATCAGATTACGCAATAATTCGCGCACCAACTTCTGGGTTTGCGCGATTTTGCGCGTTGTTACACCTTCAATTCGTGCGCCGTGACAGGATATGCTGGTGGTTCATTAGGATCGGTGTGGATCACGATTTGCGGTTTATCGCGCGGTCGCTGTCCCATTTCCTTACAAGAGGCAGTTCCCTGTCCGCCTGCTTGAAAAAGGCCATATCGGAAATGCTTCTTGGACCAGCGAAGGAGAGGAGGGTGGAAAACTCGGAGTTCCACCCTCGCGAACGGAAGTGACAGCTCTCCGTGGGCGTGAACAACCCGCCTACGCGATCACTGCCGTGCATGCCGGGCAGCGTTTGGCCGCCAGCGGAATTTCCGTGGTGCATTCCGGACACGGCTTGGTGGTGGGCGCCGCTGCCGGAGCAGGCTTCTGCAGCTTGTTTGCCGCCTTCACCACGAGGAAGATCACGAACGCGACGATGAGAAACTCGATCACCGTGTTCAGAAACAAGCCGTAGGCGAACACCGGCACCTTCGCAGCCTTGGCCGCCGCCAGCGTGTCCACGCTCTTGCTGGGATCCAGGTTGATGAAGAGGTTCGAGAAGTCAACCTTTCCCAGCGCCAATCCGATTACGGGCATCAACAGATCGTTCACCATTGAAGCCACGATCTTCCCGAAAGCCGCCCCGATAATCACGCCAATGGCGAGATCCAGGACATTTCCCCGCATGATGAACTTCTTGAATTCAGAGAGCATCCTGATACCATATCACTGATATGGCTGAGTTGGTAATCGTTACATGCCCCTGTTGCCAGGCGGAACTGCACATCGACCCGGAGACCTCCGCCGTCATCCGGCACAAGGAGCACGTCAAGCCGCCCACGATCAGGGATATGGAAGAGGCGGTGAAGAAACTGAAGGCCGAGCCCACCCGCCGCGAGGAGATCTTCAACAAATCCGTGAAGGAGCACAAGAGCCATCACGACGTGCTGAGCAAGAAGTTCGATGAGATGCTGAAGCTGGCCAAGGAGCATCCCGACGAGCCTCCCCCCAAGCGCGATATCGACTTTGACTAGCGGTTTCAGCCGCTTGGCGGTTTCACTCGCGGAAGCGCCAAGCGGCCCGCGCTTATTTTATCAGCAAGAGTCTTGAGGTTTCCCAATTAACGTCAAGGCCGCGGCTCCACGCAAGTTCTCGAGACCCTGCCTGAGCTCGTCCATGCGAATTGGGATCGGGCGCCCGTTAAATTAAACCCACCAGGGAGCGGTCGGCTGTTCGCGGATCACAATCTGATTCAGGAATGCCGCCGCCTTGGTGAGGCCTTCGTCAGGAGACATCAGCGTATCTTCGTGCTCAATCGACAGCACGTAATCGTAGCCGAACATCCGTAGTGTCGAAACAAATTCCGTCCACCAGGCATAGGCATGTCCGTAGCCACAGGCACGGAAAATCCAGGCGCGATTGCGCTCGTCGGTGTACTTCTTCGTGTCAAGCACGCCGGTCTTGGGCAGATTCGCGTCGTAAATCTGCGTGTCCTTGGCATGCACGTGGAAAATGGAGTCGCCCAGCACGCGGATGGCTTTAATCGGGTCGATGGCCTGCCAGAACATGTGGCTGGGATCGTAGTTGCAGCCGATGGATTTGCCCGCGATGGAGCGCAGCTTCAGCATGGTTTCCGGGCTATAGACCACAAAGCCCGGATGCATCTCAATGGCGACCTTCACGCCGTGATTTTCAGCGAACTTCGCGTGTTTGGTCCAGTACGGGATCACTTTCTTTTCCCACTGCCATTCGAGCACGTCCAAATATTCGGTGGGCCAGGGACACGTCACCCAGTTCGGATACTTCGCATGATCGCTATCTCCGGGGCAGCCGGAAAAATCGATCACCACGGGCACTTCCAGTTTTTCGGCCAGCAGAATCGTCTTGCGGCTGGTCTCCTGAAACGCCTTGGCGATGTTTTTGTTGGGATGCAGCGGATTCCCGTGGCTGCTGAGAGCGCTGATGGTGAATCCGTTGTCGGCCAGCTTCATCTTGAAGTCCTTCAACGCCGCGCGATCTTGCAGCATCGACAGGCTGCAATGCGGGTCACCGGGATAATTGCCGGTGCCCAACTCCACGGTGGAGATGTTCAGGCTCCGCAATTTTTCGAAGACTTTATCAAGAGGAAACTGCGACAACAACGGGGTGAAACAGCCGATTCTCATGGTTTCGAGGATATCATAGCGATCATGTGGCGTAGGCCACAACTTCCCGCGACAAGCCCGGCTATTTGGGCGCGTACTGGCTGCCCGGCGTCCACCTCGGCGTCTCCCCGGCGTTCGCCACCTGCTCCACCAGAGCCTCGAAAAACCGGTTGAACTTCGCCGCCGCCGCGAAATCGATCGGCTGATTCACGTCGTCCGAAGGGCGGTGATAGCGCTCCGCATACCAGTGGCGATAAATCGCCTCTTCGGGCGAGCCATTTTCGTAGCCGAAAATGAACGCGATCCCCGGAATTCCGTTGCGGATGAAATTGTATTGATCGCTGCGGCGGAACAGGCCACGCTCCGGCTCATTGTCGTTTTGAAGGCGAATCCCCAGAGGCGCCGCGGCCTTGCGCGCCAATTCGCCCAGCGTGGATTCCTCGAGGCCGAGCGTAGTGAGAATCTTCAACGGAAAGATCGGGCGCAGATAATCGAGGTTGATGTCGGCCACGATCTTCTCCTTCGGAATCGTGAAGTGCGTCGTGAAATAAGCCGACCCGAGCAGCCCCTTTTCCTCGCCCGTGAACACGCAGAACAGCAGCCCCCGGCGCGGCGTCTTGCCCTTGAACGCATTGGCAAGTTCGATCAGCTCCGCCACGTACGCCGAATCGTCGAACGCGCCGTTGTAGAGGCCGTCGCCGTTCACCGGCTCGCCGAAGCCATAACCATCCAGATGAGCCGACACGGCCACATACTCATCCGTCTGCCCCGGCAAAACCGCCAGAAGATTATCCGACTTCAAATCCTCCGCCTCGATCTTCACCTTCACGCGAATCGATTCCTTCAGGGGAAACGACGGCAACGGCTTCTTTGCCGCCGCCAGCTCCAGCAGCTCCGGGAACGTGTGACCAGACCCTGCGAACAGCTTGTCCGCCTGCCCCGAGTTGAAGCGCATCGCGACGCCCGGGCCGCCTGGACGCTCCACTCCGGCGATCGACATTACCGTCGCGTACGCCACAGGCCAGCGCGCCGGCTCGATCGCTTTCGGATTGTCAATCGTCAACGTACCCAATGCGCCCGCACTCCTCGGCCGCCCTCCGGCGATGGTCACCGCGACCTTTCCCTGAAGGTCCGCGGCATCGTCGCCCGCGAACACCAGCGAAGCGTCAATCGATAAAGGCATGCCCACGCGCGGCGTGATCGTCACGTCGTGATACATCCGGAGCGGAGTCACGTTCTCTCCACTCACCAGGGCAACCGACGATTCGTCCTTCTTCAGGCGCACCGCGCGCAGCGGAACCGTCTGGACAAATCCGTTCTCCCCCGCCGGCTTCAGGCCGGCTTTTTCGAACTGCCCGGCTACGTATCGTTCGGCGCGCATGTAGCCCGCGCTGCCCGTGTCGCGCCCTTCCATGTCGTCGGCGGCGAGAATCTTCACGTGATTCCACCATCGTTTCGTAGCTTCATCCGCAGGATCCGCGGCCATAAGCAGAACCGCACCGAAAACCACGAGTATTCGCATGATTAGTGTGAGTATACTTGGGGAGCATGACTCGCCGCGACCTCCTACGCGCTTCCTTCGCGCTCGCCGCCACGCAACTGAACGCCGCTCCCCGTTCGTGGAAACTCGGCATCAACACTTACTGCCTCCGCTTCCAGCGCTGGAACGACCGTCAGTTGTTCGATTATTGCGTCAACCAGAAACTGGACGCGATCTTCCTGCAGGACTCGCTCGACCCCGGCGTGCGCGATCCAAAGCACTGGGCGGAGGTCCGCGCCTGGGCCAAGGACACCGGGCTGCACATCGAGACGGGCGGCAGTTCCATGACCGGCGCGGTGAATCCGAAAACGCCCGATGCCCGCGCCAAAACCATCGCCGAGCTGCGCATGAATATTTCGCGCGCCGCCGCCATGGGCTCGCCGTTCGTACGCACGCTGGTCGCCGGCGACCGTTATCAGTTGCCGGACGGTTCGCTCGAACGCATTATCGAATCCGCGGCCGGCGTGCTGCGCGAGGTCCGCTCCCAGGCCATGGATCTGGGCATCAAGATCGGCATCGAAAATCACAAGGAACTGCAGGCCTGGGAGACGCGCACGCTGATCGAAACCGCGGGGAAGGAATTCGTCGGTTCTTATCTGGATACCGGCAATCCGGTGTTCGTAGCCGAGGATCCGATGACCACGCTCGAAGAACTCGGCCCTTACGCCGTCACCTTTCACTTGCGCGATTCCGTGGTGTATGAAACGCCGGATGGCGTTGCCGTGCAGTGGGTGCCGTTGGGCGAAGGCACGGTGGACTTCAAGGCAATTGTGGCGAAGGCGGCGGAGATTATCGATCCGTCCGTTTACATATATTGCAAGCCGATCACCGCCCGGCCGCCGGTGGTGCTGCCCGTGTACGGCAACGAGTTCTGGACGAAGTATTTCCCGCGCGCCCGCTCCCGCGATTTCTCGCGATTCCTGGCGCTGGCAAAGCGCGGCAGACCGTACGACCAGCCGCAGGTGATGGAGGACGTCAACGGCCAGCGCGACCGCTTCATGGATGCCCTGAAAATCCAGCAGCTCGACCACATGGAGCGCAGCCTGCAATACTGCCGCAAGACGCTGGACCTCGGCGTCCGTTGGCGGGCCTGAGCGCTCCCCTGCCGTACGCTACTGCGCCGGGACCACCGCTTTCGAGGTTCCCTTGGAGTTCGTCAGCGTCACGCTCACCGACACCACGCTTACGGACTGAGTGCTGGTGGAGAACGGCATGGTCAGCGTGAACTGCGTCCCATAAGGGTTCGATTGCGCCGTGTTCGACCACCACGTCTGGAACGCCGACGCCAGCGGCACGGAGATCGCCGGCTGCGCGAACGTCACGTTGTTGGCCGGCGCGAATGTGAAGTCTCCGCTTACCATGTCGCGCGTGGACGAGAATCCGACCACGGTCACAACCAGGCCTCCCGTTGTCTGCTGGAAGGTCACGCTACTGATGAACGGCACGCCGGAGTTGTCGACGATCGTCTTCGTCGTCGTGCCCAGGGGATTGCCGTTGGAATCCTGCAATACGGTGGTCAGGGTGATGGTCCCCGCCGTCGTGCCCGTAAGAATGGCCGGTGTGCTTCCGCCGGAAAATACCGGCGTGGTGCTGTTGGCGGGAATGGTGAAATTCGCCACGCGCCCGCCCGTCGAGAATTGAATCATCTGGTCGTCCACGCCGGACGACGGCGTCACGGATGGCGCGAAGGTCAGCGTCATCGTTCCCGAAATATCCAGCGGATACACCGAGCCGGTGGAGAGCGTGAGGCTAAGCTGCTGCTCAAACCCTGACGTCGCCGGGGCCCCGCCGATGGTCAGCGTCGGCGGCGCGGGCGCTGCAACCACGATGGAGAACGGCTTGCTCGCCGTGTTTTTCGCCGCATCGGTCACCGTGACGGTGAACGACGATGTTCCCGCGGCCGTCGGCGTGCCGCTGATCGTGCCTGACGGAGGATCCAGCGTTAATCCCGCCGGCAGTGTTCCGGTGGTGACCGACCAACTGTACCCGGGAGTGCCTCCGCTAGCGGTCAAAACCTGCGAGGGATACGCCAAGCCTACCGTTGCTCCGGGTAGCGAGCCGGTGACGATCGTCAATGCCGCGGTGACGGTGATGCTCAGTTGCGCCTGCGCCGTCGCTTTTGCCGCGTCAGTTGCCTGAACGGTGAATTTGGATGTTCCGGGCGTTGTGGGCGAGCCGGTGATTGCGCCCGTAGTGGCGTTGAGCGCCAAACCCGCAGGCAGCGTTCCCGCCGTGATCGTCCACGTGTAGGAAGACTGGCCGCCCGCCGCCGTCAGCGTCTGCGAGTACGCAGCGCCGACGGTCGCGCCGGGAAGCGATGATGTCGTCACCGCAAGTGGCGCGTTGGCGATTGTCACGCTATACCGCATCTGCCCGGTCAATCCCAGCGAATCCGTCACCTGGGCCGTGAATGCGAAAATTCCCGCCGCCGCCGGCGTTCCGCTCAGCACGCCGGAAACGGGGTCCAGCGTCAAGCCCGTGGGCAACGTCCCCGCCGCCACCGACCAGGTGCAGGGCGGCTGACCGGTCGTCTCCGTCAAGGTCTGCGAATAGGGAGTTCCCACCGTCCCACCAGGGAGCGTCGCCGGAGAAATCACGATTCCACCGCCAATCGAGATCGACAGGTTCGCCGTAGCGGTATTATTCTGCGAATCCTTCATGGTCACCGTAAAGGTGGAAACGCCCGAGCCGGAGGGCGTGCCGCTAATGGTTCCCAGCGCCGCATTCAGCGTCAGTCCCGGAGGCAACGCGCCTTGCGAAATACTCCAGGTATAGGGTTTCTGGCCGCCGCTCCCTGAAAGGGTTTGCGTGGGATAGACGGTCCCCGCCGATCCGTTTGGAAGCGAAGACGTGAGGATTTTCAGGGGCAACAGAACGTTCAGCGTAAAGCCCCGGACGAGCGAGCCCCCCGTGCTATCGGCCATTGTCACGTTTAAGGTGAACTGGCCCGCCGAAGTGGGCGTTCCCGAAATGACTCCCGTCGTCCCATCGATCGTCAGACCGTCCGTCACAGTACCCAGCGACCATAAATAAGGGGGATTCCCTCCTACTCCCGCGATGGTGGTTGCCGGATAGGCCGCGCCCTGAAATCCCACCGGGATGCTGGTAGTGGTCATTGCGAGAAACGAGTTGATGGTGATGGAGACGTTTTTCAAAACCGAGGAATACGTGGCATCCTGCACGAAGAGGTTAAACGAAAATGTTCCCGTCGCCGTCGGCATGCCTTGAATCGTGCCCCCCGATAGAGTTAACCCCGGTGGTAAGGACCCTCCCTCGTAAAGGAAGAAATTGTAGGGAGGCAATCCCCCGCTCGCGGTCAGTGCCTGGCTGTACAGTTCGTTCAACGCGCCGTTCGGGAGCGAAAGGCCGTCCAGCGACAGCGCCGGATGAATCGTGATCGCCAGATTCGCGGTGTACGTAGCGTAGCCGATTGCCTGAACCTGGAACGTGAACGTACCCGTCGCGGTGGGGGTACCGAAAATCTGTCCAGTATCGCCGTTGATCGTCAAACCGGGCGGCAAGGCTCCAAGGGAAATAGCCCACGACCCCGAGCAACCGCAGCTCAGTGCTTGGCTGTACGGGATATTAATGACTCCGTCGACGAGCGTCGTCGGGGTGATCTGTCCCAGCGCCGCCGCGGCCGGGACGAGTGCCAGCAGAAGACGTAATGTTTTCATGGCCGGCCCCCCGCAAGGCTCAGAGCCGGCGGCACAATCAATACCCTGCCCGTGGCCCCATCGAACAATTTCAGTTGCGCGCGGGAGCGTTCCCGCGAAGCGCCGGTGCCATTCAACCGGAAGATCGCGCCGCCCAATCCATACAAGCCCTCCGGCGAGCATCCGCAATCGAACGTGCTGGCCGTTCCGGCGGATACTTGGATCGCTACCAGCGAGCCCCCGCGATCCGCCACCACCGCGATCTGATTGTCAAAGGACACGCCGATGGCGCGCGGCATCAGCGCCTGCGCCGAGTAGTCATACAGCACGGAGGCCTGCATCGCGCCTCCCAGATCCGTCATCGACGTGGCGCGATTGGCCGTCGCCAGCGCCAGATCGTGGCGATTGTGGAAGAAGGCCACCGCCAGGATGCCGGCGTCCGTCTGCAACGGAATGACCGCGCTATTGGGACCGAAAGCGTATACGCCGGCGCTCCACAGGCCCGCCGCCCATTGCCCGTCGTCGCTGATGGCAATGGCCAGCGGAGACGCATTCAGAAAGGACGCGTCGATCACGCGGATGGCGGACGCATCGGGCAGGCCGCTAACAATCTCAAGATGATTGGACGACGAAAACCATGCCGCCGCCGCCGTTCCCTCCGGGCTGACTGCGAGAATATCCGGATTGACCTCAGTCCCGCCGGCCGGCACGATACTGACGCCCGGTTTCACCACCAGCAGTTCCCCGGTGTCCGCCGCCGCCGCGATTGCGAAGTTCTGCCGCGGCGAAACGGCCATGCGCGCGAACGTACGTCCGGTGGCGATCGCGCTTCCGATTGCGCCTGCTCCCGGCAACCCGTACATCGGACGGATTCCCGTGCCCTCCGGCACGTATCCCAGCAGCGGCCCGCCCACCTGAGCGAAGGCCGCGCCGCAAAAGATCGTCGAAAGGAAAAAGATACGCATTAGTGAGGTCCTCCAACCGTGGGAGTTCCCGCCGTGATCGTCACCGTGCTGAGTCCGGACGCCGCACTGCTGGATCCTCCACCGCGTGTGGCAAGAACCGCGCCCGCTGTTGCCCCTGCCGCGATACCTACAATGATCAATACTTTCGCCGTGAGACTCAATCCGACCGCGGCGGTGGCGCCGACGACGTTCGCCTGATTGATCGTCGCGCTGGCCGTCAATCCGTTGGCCGACGCAGTCACGCGAATCTGCATTTTTCCCGTCAGGTGATTTGGCCGGATACCGGTGGCGGTCGCGCGCCCGGTCGCGTCCGTCGTCACCGTCAGCGTCTGGGAGCCGTTCGCGAACGTCCCGCTCGGACCCGACGTCGGCAGGAAGAACACCACCGCTGCCCCGGCGATCGGCTTATGATTCTCATCTTCCACCTGCACCACCGGCTCACGATTAACCCGCAGCTTGACGTTGTTCAGCGCGCCCTCGCCCTCCACGATATTGATAATCAGTTTCGGGGTATCCTGCTGCGGCTCCCCCAGGGGGTGCGCGCCGAGCAGGTTCGTAAGGGCAAGACAGATCAGGACGACAGGGCCGCCAGCGGTTCGCTTCATTGCTCCTCCGTTCTCAACAAAGTACCACTAAGTGTAAGCGATTGGCGGGAGGCGCGTCATCCCGAATTATTCGTGCCGCAGTGCCTCCATGGGATCCACGCGCATGGCCCGCCGCGCCGGAATGAAGCATCCAAACACGGCGGCCAGCAGCAGCACCGCGGCGACGCCAAGGAACGTCGCCGGATCGGTGGGAGAGACGTCCACCAGCAGGGATTTCAGCACTTTTGTCACGGCCAGCGCCCCTGGAACCCCGATCGCCAGGCCGATGGACATTTGCGCCAGCCCCTGCGACATCACCAGGCGCAGCACGTGGGAGGATGTCGCGCCCAGGGCCATTCGTACCCCAATCTCCTGCGTCCGCTGGCTGACCGAGTGCGCGATCACGGCGTACAGCCCCACCGACGCCAGCAACAGCGCGATGCCGGCGAAGATGGCAAACAGAACGCCGAACACGCGGTAGGGCCAATTGGCGCGCTCCAATTCCTCGTCCATGGTACGCAGGTTGTAGACGGGGAGAGCATCGTCCAGCGACTGCACCTGGCGCCGGAACGTCTCCTTCAGCGCCGCCGGCGCGACCTTCGTGCGCGCCACCACCGTCATACTGGAGCCGGGTTCCTGGCGGTACGGAAGATAGAGGACGGGATCCACCGTGGCCCTCGCCTCTTTGCGCTGCGAAACATTCGCCGTGACCCCGGTGACGGTGAGCCAGGGCCCCGGAACATCGTTTTTGTAGATCCGGAGGCGCTTGCCCACGGCGTTTTCCGTGTGGAGAACGTCACGGGCAAACTGCCGGTTCACCATTACAACCGGCGACGCCGGCAAGCCGTCCCCGCGCGAAAATTCGCGGCCCGCCAGA
>JBBIVT010000011.1:13638-34301 GCA_037439565.1 Acidobacteriota bacterium
TTCACCGGAGGCAGATCGATTCTCATGGTCAGGATATTCGCGGCCGGGAAACCCAGTTCGCTCCGGTAGGCATTCAAAAAACTGCGAATCATAAGCCCCGCGCCCGCCAGCAGCACTACGGCCAGCGCCATTTCGGTCACCACCAGAAGGCCCGAGAGATACTTGCCGCGTCCGCCTCCGCTCGAACCTCTGCCGCCGTCTTTCAGCGCGGTGTTGATATCGAGCTTCGATAAGCGAAGCGCCGGCGCGAGCCCGAAGATCAGCCCCGTGCCGATGGAGATCGCCGCCAAATAAAGGAACGCGCGCGTATCCATGGAAAAATCGAGCGCTGCGGGTTTCCCGGTCGGTGTCACCGCGGCGTCGAACGCGCGGACGCCCCAGATCGCGAGCAGCAATCCGATGCTGCCGCCGGCGATCGACAGCATCAGGCTCTCCACCAGCAACTGGCGCATGACTCTCCAACGTCCCGCTCCTAAAGCCACGCGGATGGAAATCTCCCGCATTCGTCCCACCGCGCGCGCCAATTGCATGTTCGCCACGTTTGCGCAGGCAATCAGCAGCACGAATCCCACCGCGCCCAGCATCGCCAGGAAGATGATCTTGATGCCGCTCTCATTGCCGGCGAAGAACTCGTTGTAATCGATGACGCCTCCGCCGAAATCCTTATTCGTGACGGGATACGCCGCCGCGAGCCGCTGCATGATGCCGGCGACCTCCGCATTGGCCCGCTTCAGATTTGCGCCCGCCGCAAGATGGCCGTACAACCGAAACGGCCGGTTCTCGCGTTTCTCAAAACGGGCGTTCGGAACCAGCGGCGTCCAGATCTCCGTGTCGCGCGGGAAATCCAGGCGCGCAGGCATCACGCCCACGATGGCCGCCGGCACTTCGTCGAGCCGCACCACCCGCCCGATTACCGTTGGGTCCTTGCCATAGCGGTTCTCCCAAACCTTGTAGCTCAGAATCGCCACTGCGGGAGCGCCCGGCTGTTCATCGGAGGGAAGAAAGTCGCGGCCGAGCACCGGCTTCTGCCCGATCAGCGAGAACGTGTTTGCGGTGATGCCCGCGCCGCGATACACCTCCGGCGCAGCCGTCCGATCGCTCAAATTGGCCGAATCCTGTGTGCTCGCGCCCACCGCGTCGAAGGACTTCACCTGGGAGGCGATGTCGCGGTAATCCGGAAAGGACGATCCGAACCATCTGGGGTTCGCCGGGTTCTTCGCGATGATGTAGAAAACCTGATCGCTATGGGCGAACGGCAGGTTCTTGAACAGCACGGCGTTGGCCAGGGAGAAAACCGTGGCATTAACGCCAATGCCAAGCGCCAGGGCGGTCACGGCGACCGCCGTGAATCCCGGACTTTTCGCCAGCGTCCGCAGGCCGAAGCGCACGTCCTCAAGGATGCTCATGCCTATCGACAACGCGTTCCCGTCCGAATTGTTCCGGGAATTGTTCCCGCAGGAAGTCCTCCAGAGTGAAAAGCCGGCAGACATTATAAAATTGCAGAAGAGGCAAACATGGTCCGGCTGATTCTCTTCTCCCTTATCGGATTGACGAGCGTAAGCGCGCAAACCCAGGAACTCGAGCTCCAGCCGGGAGGATGGGTGGATACGGGAATCGATCTCAAACCTGGCGACGCCTTGCACATCACGGCCACCGGCCAACTGCAATACAGCACCGCGGCGCAGGCCAATGGACCGGAAGGCCTGCCACGCGGATTCGCGGACCTCCTCCGCGTCATGCAAGTGAACGACTCCGGCCGCGGCGCGGTCATCGGCCGGATCGGATCGGACGCCGCGGACCGGCCGTTCGTGATCGGCGCGGAGCACCGGGCCAAGGCCTTCGTCGGCGGACGGTTATTCGTCGCCGTCAACCAGGCCTCCTCGGATGAAGCCACCGGCTCCTACCATGTGAGGATCGAGGTCACGCCGCGCAGCGGCCCGGCCCCGGCGCCGGCCCGCGCACCGGATTTTCCCCAAAAGCTGCTGGATTCCATTCCGCTGCGGGTGAGTGATCCGGCGGGCGCACCCGGCGATCGCGTAAATTTCATCCTGATTGGATCCCAGCAGCAGGTGCAGGACGCGCTCAAGGCGGCAGGTTGGGTGGTGGTCGATCGCTCCGTCAAGGAAACGATTCTGAAGGGGTTCCTTGCTTCTGTTTCCAAGGAAGCCTATGTCACCATGCCCATGAGCGAGCTACGGTTGTTCGACCGGCCCCAGGATTTCGGATACGCGCAGGCGGACCCGTTGCGCGTGGTCGCCTCGCGCCATCATTTCCGCATTTGGAAAGCGCCCTTTGAATTCCAGGGCCAGACCGTCTGGGCCGGCGCGGGCACGCACGACATCGGCTTCGACCGTGACCGGCGCAACAATGGCATCACGCACAAGATCGACGCGGATACGGACCACGAGCGCGATTTTATCCGCGAAAACCTGACCCAAACCGGCCTGGTAACGGCCACCTCGTATATGACCCCCACCAACCCGGTACTCAAGGCGAAAACCGCCACCGGGGACGAGTTTTCCTCCGACGGCCGCACGCTCCTGGTTTTCCTGGCTCCGGCCCCGGCCGGCTCCCCGGCGAACCAGAACAACAGGTTTTAGGTTACTTTTTCTCCGCGATCAGCCCGGTCCGCGTGAGAAAACTGGTGTCCAGCCTGCCCGCCACGAAATCCGGATGCGCCAGGATCCTCAGGTGCAGCGGAATGGAGGTATAAATCCCTTCCACCACGAACATATCCAGCGCCCGGTTCATGCGCGCGGTAGCCTCGGCACGATCCGCGCCGTGGGCGATCAGCTTCGCCACCAGTGAATCGTAATAGGGAGGAATCATGCCTTCGTGATAGGCCGCCGTATCGACGCGGATGCCTGCTCCGCCCGGCAGATTGAAGCCCGTGATGCGGCCTGGGGACGGCGTGAAGGTTTCCGGGTGCTCGGCGTTGATGCGGCACTCGATGGCATGGCCGCGGATGGTCACGGGCTCGCGCAGGATGCTGCTCAGCGGCTCGCCCGCCGCCACGCGAATCTGGCTCTTTACCAGATCGACGCCGGTCACCATCTCCGTCACGGGATGCTCCACCTGAATGCGCGCGTTCACTTCGATGAAGTAGAGATTGCCGCTCTGATCCATCAGGAACTCGACGGTTCCCGCATTGGAATAGCCGATTTTCTTGAGCGCCACGCGCAGGCTTTCGGAAATGCGCGCCCGCAGCTCGGGGCTCACCGCCGTGGAAGGAGCTTCCTCGATCAACTTCTGATGCCGCCGCTGGATGGAGCACTCGCGTTCGCCGAAAATCTCCACGTTGCCGTGCTTGTCGCCCATCACCTGAAACTCGATATGACGCGGAAACTCCACCAGCTTTTCCATGTACATATCGCCGCAGGAAAATGCCGCGGCGGCCTCGGCCTGGGCCTGCGCCAGCAGATTCGCCATATCGTCGGCCGACCGCACGATGCGCATCCCGCGCCCGCCTCCGCCCGCCGACGCCTTCAGCATCACCGGATAGCCGATCTGGCCGGCGATCTCCAGCGCTTCCTCCACCGATTTCAAAATGCCCTTGGAACCGGGCAGAATCGGCACGCCCGCCTCCTCCATCACGGAGCGCGCGATCTGCTTCATGCCCATGCGGCGAATCACGTCGGGCGAAGGGCCGATGAACGTCAACCCGCTGGTCTCGCAGACCTCGGCGAAGTCGGCGTTCTCGCTTAAAAAGCCGTAGCCGGGATGCACCGCGTCGGCATTGGAGATTTCCGCCGCGCTGATGACGGACGGAATATCCAGATAACTGCGCGCGCTTTTCGCCGGTCCGATGCAGATGGCCTCGTCGGCAAAGCGCGTGTGCAGACTGTGGCGGTCCGCCTCCGAATAGACGGCGACCGTGCGGATGCCCAGATCCTTGCACGCACAGATGACGCGGAGCGCGATTTCGCCCCGGTTGGCGATGAGAATTTTCTTGAACATGGGGGGCTAACGCGGACGGATGGAGAAGAGAGCCTCGCCGTACTCCACCGGGCGTCCGTTTTCCACCAGCTTCGCGACCACGGTGCCAGCAGCCTCGGCTTCAATCTCGTTCATGAGCTTCATCGACTCGATGATGCAGAGCACCTGCCCCGGTTCCACCGCATCCCCCACCCTGACAAACGGGGGCGCATCGGGCGACGGCGCGTCGTAATACGTGCCTACGATGGGCGACTTTACCAGCATCCCGTCGGCTTCCGGCGGCCTCGCCGGCGCCGCGGCCACCGGCACGGCGTTATGCGCCGGAACCACCACGGGCGGGGCCACGGGAGTCTGCGCAACTACATATTCCTTATTGGCGCTGGCGCGCTTGATCCGCAGGCGATCCTCGCCCCGCTGCACTTCCAGCTCACCCACGCCGCTTTCGTTGAAAATCTGGAGCAGCTCTTTGATTTCGTCGATAGTCATTTAAATAACGAGGAGCTCTTTCGGCGTTGGGGTCAGGATTTCCGAGCCGCGCTCCGTCACCAGCACGGTGTCCTCAATTCTGATCCCGCCCAGCCCCTCGATGTAAGCTCCCGGCTCAATGGTAATGGCCATTCCCGCCTGAAGCTCCGTTTTATCCTTTCTTGCGATCCTCGGCGGCTCGTGAATCTCCAAGCCTAATCCGTGACCGGTGGAATGCACAAACGCGCGATCCAGCCCGTGACGCTTCAACACGTTCCGGGCGGCCGCGTCCACCGAACCGGTTGTAACCCCGGCCCTTACCGCGTCGATGGCAGCCAGTTGCGCCTCCAGCACCGCGCGGTACAGCTTTAGAATCCGCTTCGGAGGCGTTCCCGCATGGGCGACCCGCGTCATATCGCTGGCGTAGCCATCCTGGCTTGCGCCCATGTCAATTAATAATAGTTCATTTTCGCCCAAACGGTGGGCCGTCGGTTGGGCATGCGGCAGAGCCGACCGCTCGCCTGCCGCGACAATCGTCTCAAAGGCCGGTTTTTCCGCGCCCAGCGCCCGCATCTGATATTCCAGCTCGGCGGCAATCTCCAGTTCTTTCACGCCCGGCTTCACTCGCCGGATGGTCTTTGCGAAGGCCTGGGAATTGGTGAGGACGCTGCGCCGGATCAGCTCCAGCTCGGCGGGCGATTTCATCATTCTCTGCTCTTCAATCACCTTGCCGATGGGGTGCAGCCCCGCTCCCAGCCCCAGCTCATCCTTCAGCTTGGCGTAATCCTCGTAGCGCAACGAGAAGCTCTCAAAGCCGATCCTTTTGAGCCGCTTACGCTTGATGACCGCCGACGCGCCGGCCAGCAGGGTCTTTTTTTCCACATGCACCTTGCAAGAGATTTCCCGCGCAGCCACAATGGCGTATCTTGGATCGGTGAAAAAGTGCGCGTCGCCGGCGGTGAGCAGCAGCAGCCCGTTGGAGCCCGCGTATCCCGTGAGATACCGCAGGTTCGCAGGCGAGGAGATCAGGAAGGCGTCCACCTTCAGTTCGGCGAGACGCGCGGACAAGGCACGGCGGCGCTGGTCAATTTCAGTCAAGCTAATAGTTTACCAGGACGATAATCGACGGTCCGAGTGACATACTGCGGTTGTTGAGGTGACGGTCTCACTACAATAGCCGTATGGCCGCTTACCTCAGACGTTCCATCAAACAGTTTGTTCAGGAGGATACGGCGTCCGTTGTTGGCACCCTCCAACAAGCCTACGCATCTGACGGCTTCGCTTCGCAATATACGCGTCAAACAGTGGCGTGGGCACAGATCATCCCGAAACTACAGATTTCGTTTCTAGAATTGTTGGCGGCTCGACCTGAGACTAGCGATTGGGCAGTCCTTCTAGAGTATCCGCTCTTCAGGCTACGTCGACGGATTGACATCGCTATCCTGGCGGGAAGGTTGATCATTTTGGTGGAATGTAAAGTGGGCGCGGAAACCTTCGGGGCGGAGGACCGCCGACAGGTGGAGGAGTACGCCCTGGATCTCCGAGACTTCCACGCGGAGAGTCTCGGTCGGACCATCATTCCCGTGCTCTGGAGTTCGGAGGCTCCGCCGTCCGATCGGATGAACGACTGGGCCTCTCCAAATCTCAGTGGTGGCGTGTGTCCGGTGCTTCAAGTCGGGTCAGAAGGCCTTCGAAGCTTCCTGACGGCCCTCCCGATCACCGCCGCGCACGACGACATCCCTCCTGAGCGGTGGGATAGGTCACCTTATAAACCCGTCCCGAACGTCATTGAAGCGGCGACCAGCATTTTCGCTGGACATGACGTCAGGAGCTTGGCCCAGGCGGATGCGGACAACTTACGAGTAGCGGCTGCACGCCTCGTTGCGCTAATTGAGCAGGCTCGCAAAGGTAAGAAGCGATTTCTGCTCCTTCTGACAGGGGTACCCGGTTCTGGAAAGACGCTTGCCGGCCTGCATGTCGTGCACAGCGCAATCGCCACTGGCGCCGAAAACAGAGGAGACATTGTTTACCTCTCGGGAAACACTCCGTTGGTCGTCGTGCTTCGAGAAGCGCTAGCTCGAGACGAGTATTCGCGCCGACAGCGAAGGGGTATGGCTCGCAGTCTTGGAGAGATCCGTCGTGACGTACGCGCCCGCATTCAGCACATCAATGATTTTCTGCAGGAAAGCCTCCGCGGATCTCGAGAAACTCCTCCGAATGAACACGTGATTGTTTTCGACGAGGCACAGAGGGCTTGGGACGAGAAACAAGGGCTCGAGAAATTCGAACGAACCGCCTCCGAACCCGCGTTGCTTCTCGAACTGATGGCTCGCCATCCCGATTGGTGCGCTTGCGTCTGCTTGATTGGGGGCGGACAAGAAATTAACTCGGGAGAGGAGGGGGTTTTTGGCTGGGGGGAGGCGCTTAGGAGAATGCGCCCAGAGGATCGACGCAATTGGAGCGTTTTCGCGCCACCGGACGTTCTCCATGGGGGGCCGTCTGCTGGTGCCTTCACCCTTGGGGAACTGCCAGCTGATCTCGATGTCACTGTCGAGACCGACCTCCAATTGACCGTTCCACAGCGAAGTTATCGCTCTCCGAATCTCGCTCGATGGGTTGATTGTGTGCTGGCGGGCGATGTAGTAGGCGCCATGAATGCAGCTAAGGAACTGCAAAAATACCCAATCGTCATCACGCGTTCCCTCGTAGAGGCAAAGCTCTGGCTCAGGAAACACGGACTGGGTGAGCGTCGCTATGGCCTTGCAGCAAGCTCAGGCGCACGACGACTGCGTGCAGATGGGCTGGGAGTTACCTTAAACGCCACGGCCGGGAATGAAATCGCACATTGGTATCTGAACCCACCCGGCGACATCCGATCATCGTACGCGCTCGAAGTCCCAGCAAATGAGTACACATGCCAAGGCCTCGAGCTGGATTTTGTCTGCGTATGCTGGGGTGGCGACCTCTCCTGGAGCGAAACAACTCAGGATTGGACTTTTTGGCGGCTCTCAGGAACTGCCTGGCAAAGAATTCGGGATCCAGTTGCGAGGCGGTTTCTTACAAATTCTTACCGGGTCCTGTTAACGCGAGCACGTGAAGGTCTATGCCTCTGGGTCCCACACGGCGACGCGAAAGACTCAACTCGACTCACGAGGCCGCTCGACGCAACCGCAGCGGTCCTACGGAGATGCGGAGCTAGGTCCATCGATGCTGGATAGGCCCAGTTTCAACGCCTATTCCTACCATAGACTTTCCGCCGGTTCCACGCTCGTCGACCGTCACAATCCGAACTCGATTCCTCCGCGAACGATGTCACCACCCGCCCGCGTGGCTGAAAACGACCGGACGGTTTGGCGTGACGACCGGCATCGGAGTTCCCGCCAGTATGATCCCCGCACGGACGCATGGGGTGTGTACGCCCTACTTTTTCATTTCCTCAAGGATAACCGGCGCGATCGCGTTTACCTCGAATACGCCGTTGAACTTCTGCCCGTTGATGTAGAACGTCGGCGTGCCCTCGACGCCGGCCACCTCGCCTTCCTGCTCCTCCGCGTGGACTCGCGCGGCGTACTTGTGGCTGTCGAGATCGGCGCGCAAGCGGTTCACGTCAAGTCCCACTTCCGCGGCCCACGCCAGAATCCGCACGCGGTTGATGGCGCGGAAGTTCGCGTACATTTTGTCGTGAAGTTGCCAGAATTTGCCCTGCGCCTGCGCGGCCAGCGACGCTTCGGCCGCCAGCGCGGCCTGCGAATGATCCTCCAGCGGGAACTGCTTGAACACCAGCTTCACCTGGGTGGGAAATTTCTGCACCACCAAAGCCGCTTCCACCGCCGCTTTTGCGCAGTACGGGCATTGGAAGTCGGAAAATTCAACAATGGTCACCTTGGCGCGCTCCGGCCCTTTGAACGGATCTCCGGCGATGTTCAACTTGACCGCTGGATCCAGCAGCGGCGGAGGCTGCTTGGCATACTTATCAAGATCGGCGCGAATCGCCGCTTCCGGCTTTCCAGAAGAGGCATCGCGGACAGCGAACGCGGCCAGGCGGCGGCTGACGCCGCAGGCCGGGTCCTTCACGCGGCACTCGGCCACTTTCATATCGCAGCCGCAGGCGCACGGCTCGATGCGGATCACGTTCAGCACGGCGGTGCGCTGCGCGGGCGTGAGCCCGGAAAAATCGACGCCGTTCAGCGCATCGACTTTTCTCCAATCGACTCCTTGAGCCAGACAGAGTATCGCAACGGAGGAGAAAAGGATGCTTCGGCGGATCATTCCTTCTATTGTGCCAGACAATCTTGTGGGACAGCCGCCAAGCGCTGGGCGAATCAATGCGTCATCGCGTAAATAATGTAATTGATCCCGTACCGGTACGCGAGCGTGGTCATCGCCTCCGGATAATCGGGGACATCCGCAAACTCCCATGCGTCGCCGATGTCGGTGTTGTAATTCACGGCGACGGACATGCGATCTTTGTCGTCCCGCAGCGCGTACCACTGCGGATTCGTTCCCGGCGGCTGTACCACTCTGCCGCCGCGCAAATGGCGTGAGCCGGGAATAAACGTCCGGTCCTTCTCGCGAATGTCGTAAAGCACGTGCATCGACGAATCGGTCTCGTCCAGTTCGACAATTTCCTTGCCCGGAAATACGCGATTCATGGTTTCGGCGAAAACGTCCCATTGCTCGCGGCGAGGCCCCCAGAAATCGTCGGTCATGAGAAAGCCCCCGCGCAGAAGATACTCGCGCAGCCGCGCCGTTTCCTGGTCGCTCAATCCCCACCAGCCGGTCTGCGTCGCATAAATCCACGGGTAATTGAAAATCCTGTCGTCGGTGAGGCGCATGTGGCGCGGATCGCCAATATCGATGCGCGTCAGCCGCTGAATCCCGTAGGTGAAATGATTGTCGGCGGCGGGCCAATCCACCAGCCACCAGCCCGCGCCTGTCCCGTCGCGCGAGGAATATCCCCACCGGCGGTGATACTGCGGCAGATCGGTATATTCGAGGCGCAGGAAGTGAAACTCGGCATTGCGAACGGGCGCAAGTTGTTCGTCGTCATCGGGCGCTTGAAATCGTCCTCGCTGGGCAAATGCCGCAAGGGCGATGAACGAACCCGCGAGAATGAGAACGGCTCGTTTCACAGGGATGAGTCGCGCCCCTTGCCCGCCGCTTGCTTCTTTTCCGAGCGCCGCTTGCGCGCCGCCTGTTGGACATGGCTGGCCCCAGGGTTCACCAGGCGCTGGATCTCCAACGCCGCGGCGCCCATCGCGTCCGGATGCGCGCGCTTCTTCTGATAGTAGATCCAGCCCTTGTCCTCCATCCATCGGGCGAGGCGGTGCAAGCCATACAGGCACAGAACCGCGGCAACGGCCCAAAGGATCACGTACGGACACTCCTCGACGAGATTCTACCGCGCTTTTGGAATATCATTTAACAATGATTGCTCCGTTCCTCGCGCTTCTCCTCGCGCAACAGGCGCAGGGCCAGGCCCGTCCGGCCGCCCCCGCGCAGACGCAAACGACGACGCCCGCTCCTGCTCCGCCGGCGGCTCCCGCTGGACGCGGTGGACGCGGAGGCCTCTCCGGACCCGGACCCGCGGTCGGCGGCGATATCGATGAAACGCCCGTGGTGACCCATCACTCCGTCACCGTCCACGGCAAGGTCCTGAACTACACGGCCACCGTGGCGCAGATGCCTCTGAAGAACGCCTCCAATGGCGAGACCGAGGCGCACATTTTTTACATGGCTTACACGCTGGACGGGCAGAGCGACATTTCCAAACGTCCTCTGACGTTCTGCTTCAACGGCGGACCTGGCTCGGCGTCGATGTGGGTGCACATGGGCGGTATGGGCCCACGCAGCCCGAAGCTGATGCCGAACGGCAGCATGGCCCCGCCTCCTTATAAGATGATTGACAATCAGGACACCTGGCTCGACCAGACGGACCTGGTGTTCATCGATCCGGTGGGCACCGGCTACAGCCGCGCCAAAACCGTGGAGATCGCCCGCCGCATGAACGGTGTGCAGGGCGACATCCAATCCGTGGGCGAGTTCATGCGCATGTACGTCATGCGCAACTCGCGCGAACTCTCGCCGCTGTTCATCGCCGGCGAAAGCTACGGGACATTCAGAACCGCCGGCCTGGCCGGTTATCTGGTGGACCGGGGCATCGCCTTCAACGGCATCATCCTGATTGGAACCACGCTGAATCTGGAAACCATCTGGAGCCGCAGCGACGATCTGGTTTATCAGCTCGAGTTCCCGACTTACGCCGCCGACGCCTGGTATCACAAGAAGGTCGCGCCGGAGTATCAGAAAAAGAGTTTACAGGCCTTCCTGAAAGACGCGGAAACGTTCGCCATGGGCGAATACGCCGCCGCGCTCGCGAAGGGCGACGACCTGACCGGAGCGGAACGCAAGTCCGCCATCGACAAGTTGAGCAAGCTGAGCGGCCTGGACCCGCATTACCTGGAAGAAACAAATCTGCGTTGGGACGTTTCGCACTTCACGCGGCAACTTCTCCGCCCCGAACATGAGACCATTGGCCGCTATGACGGGCGCCTGCACGGGCCTTCCTCTTTGAATACCGGCGAGACCAGCGAGTACGACCCTTCCAGCTCGCTCATCACCCCACCGTTCGTCAGCGTGTTCCAGACTTACATGCGCGACGAGCTGAACTATAAGACCGACATGTATTACTACACCGGCGGAGGCATCCAGCCGTGGGATTACGGCCAGGGCAATCAGTTCGGCGACACCACCAGCCTGCTGCACAACGCCATGGTGAAAAATCCGTATATGAAGGTGATGATCGCCGCCGGATACTTCGATCTGGCGACGCCCTATTACGCTGTGGAGTACACGTTCAACCACATGGGCCTGAGTCCCGAGATGCACAAGCAGATCACCTGGGATTTCTATCAATCGGGCCACATGTTGTACATCGACTCCGATTCGCACACCAAACTGAAGCACGACATCCAGGAGTTTATCGCCGGCTCGATGCCGAAAGGCGAGTAACGTGTTGAGCAAGAAGGTGGGGCAGGCGGTTTGGCCTGCCACCATCGTCGCCGTCGCGGCACCTTGCTCCCGGCGTCCCAGCGGGTGGGATCTGTTAAGCTCGGGGACTGTCGGCCTAGAGAGAGAGCCGCCGCACTCGGGCCCGGGGCCGGGGCCCGGCGTGAGGCTTGCGGACTCGATTTAAAACCGCGCTGACGACCAATTTTCCCCAATTCTCCCCGGCTCCCCAAGGATTGGGGTGATTTGGATTGCGAAAATGCTTGAATCCCCCGCCCAGCTATGATAATCTCCCCACGTGGGTATAGGAGATTTCATCAATATCCCGTCGCAAATAACAGTTTTTCTTTTTTCAGCCGCCCTTTCTGCGCAGTCTACCGCGTCGTCTGCCAACCCCGGTCAACTTACGGAACTCCGAGGTGAAATCGAAGCTCTCCGGCAGGGCCAAGGGAAGATCGAGAAGAGTCTCTCGGCAATAATGGATATTCTGACGGGGAAGAGGCCCCCGTTAGAGGACGTATTCGTCAACGTGGCGGGAAGCCCGTCGCTCGGAGCGAGCGACGCGAAGGTGACCGTCGTGGAGTTTACGGATTTTCAGTGTGCTTTCTGTGCCGCATACGCGCACGGTACGTTTGAGAGGATAATCAAAGAATATGTGCAGACCGGGAAGGTACGTTATGTCGTCAGAAACTTCCCGCTGGAACAGTCGCACCCACTCGCGCGAAAGGCCGCTGAGGCCGGCCTTTGTGCGCACGAGCAGGGGAAGTTCTGGGCGCTCCACGACCGCTTCTTCGCTGATCAAAAAAAGTTAGCGCCGAGCGACCTCCCGGATCACGTGTCCGCCATCGGCGCGGATTTGGCGAGTATAAACGTCTGCCTGGAGAGTGGGAAGTACGGTGATAGGCTTGCAGCAGATCTTGCTGATGGGCGGGATCTGCGAGTCGTTGGCACGCCAACGTTCTTTATCGGATATGCTGATCAAAGTGACCCGTCGCGCATTCGCGCCGTTCGCTCAATCGGCGGGGACGTGCCGTACAGTAAACTTCCAGAAAGCGATCGCCGAGGCGCTGGAGGCGTCCCGGCAGAGCGTATGGGGGCAGGGGAAGTGATGTCCCCGGTTCCGAGGAGCCTTGCGAGAACTACTACGCGACGATCCCGGTACCTTCCTACCTCCGTCGTCGCGAGCCGTCTGGGCGTCTCGGCAAGGACCGTCCGCCTCTGGGCAGAGTGCGGAGAGATTCCGGCAGTGAAGATCGGCCGCCAATGGCGGATTGAGGAGACCGAGCTGGAGAGGTGGCTTTCCCGTCGCTTCCAAGTCAGCAACATTTAGAGGAAATAGCGGAAATACCGGCAAACGAAAGCAGCGACCCCGGATAATAATGACCTGCGGGAGGAACCCCTACAATGCGTTATTTACTCATCTTGGCGCTGTCGCTTGCCCCCGCCGCCCTGTTGTGTCAATCCCCTGCGCGCAGCCAGAGCCTTCCGCCAGGTTTCGTGGATGGGTCGAGGGATCCCGGTTTAATCCCGGATTACGCCTCCTATCGGCTCGTTCTGTTGAGCCTTACGCTGCCAACGACTCCCGATCCGAAAGCCGCTACCCGGCAAGGCGTACGCCTTGCACGAATAGGCCTCTCGACGTCCGACAGGCAGGCGCTGTTGAACATTGTGGCTGGATTCGGCGCGAGCTACGTGCGGTGGCTCGCGTCAGTCGGTGTTCCCCACGATATCGCGGCAGAGCAGCAGGCGCAGGCATTGGTTCTGGCGACCCGAGACTCCGTACTCAAGACTCTCACTCCCAGCGGAGCGAGCAACTTTGCTCAGTACGTCGAGAGGGAGAAGGCGCACATGGTGGTAAAGCCCTGAAGGGCAAGGAGGACATGTATTATGAGAAGTCTCTTTCGGCGATTATTGCTTGTTTCGAGCGCGGCCACGCTTATACCTTCGTTCGCGGGCGCCCAGAGTTATTATGCGGACGATGGATTCGACGACTCGACGGCCTACATCTACGGCCAGTTGATTGGGTATCCGGGCACCGGGAGCTGCAGCTCTATGAGCATGTGGAACTCCCTGAACGGTGACATGGTATCGGGATGGGCTCCGGCGGATTTGTTGAGCTACACGTACGGCGTCGACGACGTCGATTACCTTTGGAGCTTCGGAGCGACTATCGAATACTCTGGGCCCGATTTTTGCAATTCCGTCACCTACTCAGTTTCCAAACTCCTTAGTCTTCACACAACCTACTACCAGGGGCCAATATTAATAGGAGACGCTGCCTGCGAGTATTCGACGTTGGCGTGTACCTCCGGCACGCCCCTGTGCAACAGCTCCAATTACCTTGGGTACCAATTCGGAAGCACCTGCCCTGCGGTCATTAAGGTTGGTTATTTGGTGGCCGGTGGATACTGTACGGCTGGTCTTGCCTACGACGCAACCCAGCAGGCAGTGCGGATATGCACGTGAGGGCCGACAATGGTAACGAGCATGACTGCGATAGCCCTAGTCGTTTTCCTTGCCTCCGTTGTATCGGCCCAGAGCGGGACGGATCAGATGGGAAGGGGTCCGGCCGGGCTGGTGTCTCCTGTGCCTGGCTACCCGCTCTCGGCGCAACAAGTGGAAGAACTGACCCGCACTGCGCCAGACGGTACGGAGAGCGCCGAGACCATGGTGAGCCGGATTTACCGCGACACCGCGGGAAGAATGCGGGTGGAGTGGAGTTTGCAAGGGGGCCAAGGTCCGCCCCTCAGCATTGCACACCTGATTGACCCAGTCGGGCGCTCGATCGCGATACTGCTGGTTGACTCGAAAACCGCCGAGTATCTCGTCGCGCCACATTCGGATTCCGGGCCGTTCCTCGTTGCCGCCCCGGCGGTTGGGGAGTGGCCCTCGACGAGGAAGTGGCAGACCGCAGCCGAGGCGCTCGGGAGACGCCTGCTCGAAGGAGTCGAGGTTGATGGGGAACGCACAGCCTTCACTTCAGTGGATCAACCCCCGCTCAGGGCCGCCCAAGAGGTCTGGTCGTCGAAGAGTCTCGGCCTAAAGTTGCTTGTGGATGCGAGCGGGCGAGGCTGGAGCCATTCAGCCAGGCTTCAGGGGCTGGATCGCCGCGAGCCCGACCCGGCGCTGTTCCTTATTCCCGGCGACTACGCGATTCGGGGCCGGTGAACCCCTCCTTCCAGGGCTCCGCGTGGAATCGGGCCGCGATTCGTTTGTGGTGCCATCTCAGACGATACAACGCGCGCGCTGCTCAAGCAGGTGAACGTCGTCCTGCATCCCATCACGAACAGCGACGGCGCGGATCTTTCCGTCCAATTGGCCGAGATCACGCCGAATAATATGCTGCATCCGGGCTATCACGGCTCGCTCGCGGCGGACGTGGTGGCGGGGCAGGCCGAGAACGATCCGGTGTATCCGGAATCGCGCACGCGCCGCCAGCTGCTGGAATCCTGGCTGCCGGATGCGTTTTTGAATCCGCACGGCTATCCTTCGCACGAATGGGTGCAGCCGTTTTCCGAATACTCGGCCTGGGTGACCACGCGGCAGGGCGCAAATAATGGCCGCACCTGGTGGATCCCTCGCGGATGGTTCACCAGCCTGACGTACCTGCGCGACGACACGCATCCATACAGCGAGAAAATCGCCTACGAGATTCGCGACCGCATCGTCGCGGCGCAGCGTGCGGTGCCCGGCTTGATGGACCTGGAAAATCGCATGAACGCGCGCTACCAGCGCTTCGGCCAGAAATGGCAGCCGGAGGACATGCAGCAACCGCTGGTGGACGGTGTTCGTATTTATATGGCGCTCAAAGGCTCGGCGGGCGGACGTGGCGGCGCAACCGGAGGAGCCACGGGCGGCGTTTCGCCCGACGTGACGTGGGATTCCGGCTATACCGAAGCTCCCGACGAAACGGCGCATGGCGAGTACATGAAACTGATGGCGTCTGCCGGACTGGCCTTCGACCGCGTACATCTCGAATATCTGGGCAAAGCCAAGCTGCGCATCCAGCACACCGAGCGCGAGCAAGGCGGCAAGGTCGCCTGGCGCGTGGAGCGCCTGCGCCCCAATCTCCCGGCCGGTGAGCCTGAGCCCCCGCACGCGCCCGATGCGCGTCCGTAATTCCGGCCACAGGACTCTATCATCAGCCGCGCCCTTAAGATCCCGGGATTTCACACCGGCAGTAAGGTTAACACCCTAGCGTTTCGCGGGCGTCCGTTGCCGATGATCTTATTGGAAGAGTATGAGTTCCCCGCCCGAAATACCCAGTCCGGAAGCCGACTCCACGTTAGCCGAACAAACCGCGCTCGCCTGTTACCTCAGCACGGTCGTCGCCATCGGGAACTGCATGGCGGAGGTATGCCCTCCCATCGGCACGGTCTATCGCGACCGGATGTTGCGGCTGCCGCGGCGGTTGGGATTTGAAGCCTCGTCGAAGGCGCTGAAACAGAGCAGCGAAGCCGTGGAAACCGATCTGTTGGAGTATGCCAACGCCGCCCGCGCCTGGATCCAGGCCATTTCCGGAAGGGCGGAGCACGTTCTCTCCCAGCTCCGCGAAACGGGCGATACGCTGTCGGCCGCGGCCGATCTGCAACAGGCTTTTCTCGATGACCTGGCCGAACACATCGAAACTTCCGCCCAGGTGGACGACGAGGCCGAGTTCCGCCGGTCCATCGCGCGCTGCGCGGCCGGGCTCCGCTCTTACTCCCGGCGGACCAAAGCTGAGAAACTGTCGATCCTGGACGCATTTCAGCGCAGAGCCGAGGAGATTCAGAGCTGGCGGTCCGAGGCGGCTGTTTCGGTCTTCACGGATCCCGACTCGGGACTGTTGAATCGCGCCGCTGCCGAGAGGCGTCTCGACACGGAGATCGCCAAGCAGAAGCCTTTTTGCGTCATCCTCACCGGATGGACCGGGGAAGGCGCGCCGCCGGAGGCAAACGTATCCGGGCAGATTGCCAGGGAACTCGGCGACCGCCTGGCGGCAACCATCCGCCCCTACGATCTGATCTTCCGCTGGTCGCCAAACCAGTTGATCACGGTCTTCGAGGCTCCCGAAGCCAACATCGCCTCCCGGGCCAGGCAGATTGCCGGCTGGCTGGGAGACCCGCTGGTTCCTGTGGCGATTTGTGGCGAAGCGTCCGCGATCAAGATCCGCACCCGCGTGATCGTGATCGAACACGAAGCCGGGGAAGCGGCGGCGCACCTCACGGAGCGAATCGAAGCGGAGGCCGGTCAGGAACTGGTCACGCGTTAATCAAGGAAGAAAAAATGGGCAGCGGGGAGATCCCCAGCTGCCCATTTGTTCTTGTAAAGCGCCGCTTCCTTGGCCCGTTCTCCGGGTTTTCGTGAGGAACGGCAACCGGAGTTACGCCCCCGGCGTAAAAGCCGAGGGATAATCGCAAACTGGCCTCGATCACTCCGAAAAACGGTTTAGCGGAGGAAGTAGCCCCGCGCCAACTCCGGTTTCTTTTCGAGCGCCGACACCCAGCACTCGCGAGCCTCGTCGGACTTGCCCAACGTTTGGAGCACATGCCCGAGATTCGACAGGGCTTCCGGAAACTCCGGCCGCAGGTCGAGCGCGGACTTATAGAGTTCCGCCGCCCGATCCGGCTGATTCAATTCCTGCGAAAGCAACCCGGCATTGTAGTAAATCTCCGGCGATTTTTCGCCTGCATCGAGAAGGGCCAGATGGTATTTCAGCGCCTTGGGATGGTCCGCCCGCTCAAGCGATGCCACCGCCAAGCCGTTCAGCGCATCCACCGATTTCGGGTTGCGATCGAGCAGCCGCGTCAAGACCGTCTCCGCCTGGTCGTATTGGCGGCTCCGGGTGTGCGCCAAGCCAAGGTTCATCTCGGCTTCCGGCCAGTCAGGCCGCTTCTGGAGACAGGACTCGAAGGCCGCGATGCTTCCCGGCAGGTCGTTGCGCTGGAGGCGCAAATAGCCCAGACGGAACCACGCATTCTCCAGGTCCGGATTGGTCCGCGTGAGATTCGCGTAGATCGATTCGGCTTCGCCCAGCGCGCCCTGGCGCTCCAGAATGGACGCTAGCTCCATCTTCAGGTCGGGCCGGTCCGGAGCCGCTTGCACGGCGCGTTCGAAGGCGGCGCGAGCCTGCGGCAGATTCTCCAGTTCGCGGTAGACCACGCCGAGATTGACGTGCGCGAACGTTGCCTCAGGCTTCAGGTTGCCCGCGCGCTGATACGCGTTGGCCGATTCCGGCAGGCGTCCAAGACGCTGCAAAGCCACGCCCAGGTTAAACCAATGATCGTAGGCGGCCGGCGCAAGTTGGGTGAGTTTTAAGGTATACGCCGCCGCGTCCTCGAACTTACCCTTGGCGAACGCGGCCGCGGCGAGGCCCACAAACGCGGCCGTCGCATCGGGCTGATTCGCGAGCAGCTTCTGGCTCCATTGCGCCGCAGCTTCGTAATCCTTGCGCTGCAGATTGAGGCTGACCAGATTCACCAGCGAATCGTTCGACTGCGGATTCTTCTTGAGTACCCGTTCATAGAGCCTGGTGGCCTCGTCGAATTCCCAGAGCAGTTGCAAGCCGGCGGCTTTCCCGAACAGCGCTTCCTCGGATTCGGGCGCCTGCGCGAGAGCTGTGTCGAACATATCGGCTGAGCCTTTTCCATCGTTGAGATGGAGCAGGCATGCGCCGGCGGCGAGCTTCGTTCTCAGCTCGTGGTCGCCCAGAGAGAGGGCAGCCCGAAAGCTTTCCAGCGCCTCGGCGTAACGGCCCAGATGCTGGTAACACAGTCCCAGGCGATAGCGCGTCTGGGGATCGGCTGGAAGCAGCTCCGCCAATCGGGTAAACGCCGCCGCGGCCGCATCGAAATGGCCCAATTCGGAGTGAATATGGCCGCGCGCGGCTTGAATTTCCGCCAGATCGTCGCCGGCGGCGTTGGTCTCGGCGCGGTCCAGTTCCTTCAGTGCTTCTTCCTGATTTCCCTTAAGATGCAGCGAGACGGCTAAAGCCAGCGATCGTAACGCCGCGCCGCTATTGGGCGATTCAGGTTCCGCCGTCGCCGTATTCCCTGGATTCATGTTCGAGTCTTCCATGTTCCTCCCGGACCCGGACCACCGCCGGAAAATAGTCCTACATAGGTATCGGCGGGAGGTCGTAAGGTCTTCATAGTCGTTTTAAAAACTTGCATCGAATCCGGTCCGTCCAGGGCAGGAATTCAAAGCGCTAGCGCGGCGGCACTCCTAATCGCGACCACACCGGCGCGGGCGGCAAAACCGGGCCCTTTCGCACCGGCAGGAGTTTCAATTGTGCCGAGGCCGGCCAGAATGCCTGCTTCACCTCCCAGACGAGCGAGGCCGGGCAAAGTCCGATGTTGGCCGCGTGGGCTACCGTCGCTGGGGTACCGGGTAGGATCGCCTCCAGCCGGGACAGGACCGCCGGCCAAGCCAGCACAGCCACGGAAGCGGGCTCGAACGGCCGCAGGCGCTCCACAGCCGCGATTTCTCCTTTGCCGATGCTTTGACGGCCGCCAACCCTCGGCGCAGCCGCAAACCTCGTTGTGACGGCTACGGCGGAAGGCTTCGGGCCCTTTACCGGCGCCAGGGTGTCCTGCGGCGGCCAGGAACTCCGGCCAAAAGGAACTCGCGTCATTGAACGGGATTCCAGCGACGCGGGCGCGCCCGTGCAGCGCTCCGGCGCCCGGCAAACCGCCTGCAATGGAAACTCCGGCAAAACCGCCGGCCTGGCGATCTTCGCCGGCAGCGGCATGGGCGCGGTCCCGCCGTTCCAGCCCGCGGGAGACAAAATCTCCCAGCCGGTCCATGTTGAAAGCTCCGGCGCGCAGGTTCCGGCGATCGCTCGTAACGGGAAATCCGTCAACAGAGGCGCATGCCCTTGCGGGGAAGGAAGCGGCACGGGCATGGGCGAAATTCGCTTTCGAACCGCGGGTTTCGGCGCGGATCCGGCGGCAACCCACACCGGCTTCAGCCTGGATGCTTCCGGTTTTGCCGTTGGACGAGCTGGGAGGCGGATTCCCGGGTGCGGTGCGATCGCGCCGGCTTTGGGAAGACTGCGCAGAAGCGTCCTTGCCGGCGACACCGTCGCCGGGGAAAGCGTGGATCCGGAAGGAGCTATCAGCGCATCGGAGGCGGCCCACAGCGAGCCCCGCGCTCGAACAGGCGATGGACGGCACTCGAATGCCGCAATCTCCCGGACAACGGTGCCGTTCCCGGCGTGCCAGCCTGGGAGAGCCTCATGTGCCTCCGATTCTGGCAAGCTTGGCGGCGCGAAAGCCATAAATTCCATTGCACCCCCCATGGGAGCGGCCTTGGCATCGGAGGCAGCGGGGGACGCGATCGCAGATAGCGTGAACTCCGGCGGGCCCCCGCTGGCCCGCGCGTCGGCCGGCGCCTCCGCCGGCCCGAAGGAAATCGCCTGCTCCTGGGCACGCGGCGCAAGGCCGGCTTCAGGGTCCAGGCCGGGATCGCCCGATGGACGCTCCCGAAACGAGGGAGCGATTAAATAAGGCACGCGAAAGCCGGCTACCGGCAGGGGGTCAACCGGTTGTGGACCGGCCGGTAAAGACAGATCGCCGCGGCCGGGAGGACCGACAGGTCCGAACAACGCCGCGGCCGGCTCGCTGTGGGCGGGAGGCACGGCCGCGGCGAATTGACCAATTTGCATCGACGGCGCAAGATCGCTTGCCGGCTCCGGTTCGGGCTCCCGGCCCTGCTCATAAAACGGAAAATCCGGGGCCAGGGCGGAAGCGGGCAGGCTGGCCTCGCCGGCAAAATGCCCCGGCTCCACGTCCGTGCCCCTCTCTGCCGCCCAGTCCACCGGAGCGGACGGAGCATGGTTCAACCGCCAGTGAAGATTCAAAATGCAGGAGGTTGTCTCGACGTTCATCACCGGCATGGCCGGACGGGAACCTCCCTCGCTGCCTCCGAGGCCAATCTCGCCCAGTACCCTGGCTGGAGCAGGCGGGAGCGCCGCGAGGAATGCTGGCGCGAAAGGCGCTTCCGGAGGCGCATCGAAGGCCTTTAAGCGCGCGATGGCCTGCTCGGGAAGCACGGAGGCGGGCTCGATCCCCAGGCTCGGTTCCGGCAGCTCGAGCGGTTCGATTGCCGCGGGCTTGGAAATTTTGACTTCGCCGGCCGGCGCCTGCTTCCCTGGTTCGGGAGGGCTCGAGGAATCCACGGGGCGCGGCAACGGCGCGGCCTTTGGCCCTTCGGTATCGGGAACCGACATCAACCGCTCGAAGGCATCCGTGGACAACTTCAGCTGGTGAGCGTCA